>DASPMA010000441.1:0-14795 GCA_035627335.1 Binatia bacterium | reverse complement strand
AGCTGCTTTCCATGCATCGCCGATCATGCTGCGGCGTCTCCCTTCGTCAGCGCGCGGCGGATGGAGGCTTTGGCGCCGTCCAAGAGCCGCATCAGCGCTTGTTTGTCGGCATGCGTGAGGTCGCCGAGCAGTGACTTCACGCAGGCCGCGTGCGCTTTGGCCATGTGTTTGAATACGCTTTCGCCAGCCCTCGTCAACCGCACGCGTTGAATGCGCCGGTCGTTCGCGTCCCCTTGCGTTTCGATCAGCCCCTCCGCCTCGAGGCGCGTGCGCAGCTGCGTGACGTTGCCGTTGGAGACGAGCAAGTATTGCGAGACTTCGCCGAGCGTCAGAGCGCCGTGGCGCTCGAGCGCGGAGAGGAAGTCGAAGCGCGCGATCGTGCTGTCGAAGCGCGCGCGCATCAGCGCATCGACCTCGCGTTCTATCAGCCGCCCGGTTGTGAGCAGCCGCAGCGAAAGGCGCACCGAGTCTTGGGCGCTCATGCTTCGCGCCGCGCTGCCAGCCGCTGCATCTGCGCGTAGCCCGTGCGGTACTGCTTCGGCGGCGCAAGCCCGCGCCAACCAAGCTCCGCCGCCGCGCGCAGGGTCCAGTTCGGGTCCATCAGGTGCGGGCGCGCCAGCGCGCAGAGATCGGCGCGACCGGCCGCAAGTATGGAGTTCACGTGATCGGGTTCGTAGATGTTGCCGACCGCCATGGTCTTCACCCGCGCTTCATTGCGGATGCGGTCGCAGAAGGGTGTTTGGAACATGCGCCCGTACACAGGCCGCGCCAGCGGCGTGGTCTGGCCGGCGGAGACGTCGATCAGATCGGCGCCCGCTTGTGCAAAGGCCTCGGCGATTGCGATCGAGTCTTCCGCCGTCAGCCCATCCTCGCACCAATCCGTCGCCGAGACGCGCACGCTCATCGGCTTGTGCTTCGGCCAAGCCGCGCGCATCGCCTCGAAGACTTCGAGCGGATAGCGCAGGCGGTTCTCGAGGCTGCCGCCGTACTCATCGGTGCGGTGATTGCTGAGCGGCGTGAGGAACGAGGAGAGCAAATAGCCGTGGCCGCAATGGAGTTCGAGCATGTCGAACCTGGCTTCCTCGCCCATCAGCGTGGCACGAACGAAATCGGCTTTGACGCGGTCCATGTCCGCGCGCGTCATCGCGCGCGGCGTTGCGTTCGCCTCTGACCATGGGATTGGGGAGGGGGCGATGATCTCCCAATTATCCGTCTCTAGCGGCACGTCGGTGTAATCGGTGTTGTCGTTGGGATCATCGCCCCATGGCACCCGCGTTGAGCCCTTTCGGCCTGCGTGCGCGAGTTGGAGTGCGAACTTGGCATTGGAATGTGTGTGCACGTAATCCACGATGCGCTTCCACGCCTTCACGTGGCCGGGCTCGTACATGCCGGCGCAGCCGGGGGTGATGCGCGCGTCGGCGGAGACGTCCGTCATCTCGGTGAAGATGAGGCCGGCGCCGCCCATCGCGCGCGCGCCGTAATGGACGACGTGAAACTCGTTCGGCGTGCCGTCTTCGGCGGAATACTGGCACATGGGGGAGACGACGACGCGGTTGGCGATCTCCATCTCGCGCAGCTTCATCGGCGCGAACATGGGCGGCGGGGGATCGCTGCCGGGACCGCGGGAGTCCTCGCCCGCATTCTTGCCGGCATCAGCGAAGTGCGGGCCGGGAGGCCCGCGATCCCGGGGGGCGGCGAACCAAGCCTCGACACTTCGCACAAAGCTCTTGTCCCGTAGCCGCAGGTTCTCGTGGCTCACACGCTGGCTGCGCGTGAGAAGAGAGTATGCGAATTGAAGCGGCTGCAGGTTCGCATAGCGGTCGACGTTCTCGAACCATTCCGTGGAATTGCGCGCCGCGTTCTGCAGCTTCAGCACGTCGACCTGACGCTCGGCGTGATACTCGGCCAGCGCTTCGGCCAGCGGCTTGCCGCCATGGAGCACGTCGGCAAGCTTGATCGCGTCCTCGAACGCGAGCTTGGTGCCGGAGCCGATGGAGAAGTGCGCCGTGTGCGCGGCGTCGCCCATCAGGATCAAATTGCCGCGATGCCAGCGCTCGCAGACGATGCGCGGGAAATTGAGCCAAGCCGAGCCGCGCAGGTGCTTGGCGTTGGTGTCGAGCGTGGCGCCATCGAGATACTTGGCGAACAGCTGCTCCGACGCGCGGCAGGTTTCCTGCTGGCTCATCTTGTCGAAGCCGAAGGCGCGCCAGGTCGCCTCCGAGCATTCCACGATGAAGGTCGATGCGCGGGGCTCGAATTTGTAGGCATGCGCCCAGATCCAGCCGTGCTCAGTCTGTTCGAAGGCGAAAGTGAAGGCCTCGAAGGCCTTGTTGGCGCCCAGCCAGATGTACTTGTTCGGGCGCACGTCGATGTCGACGCCGAACGCAGGCTCGAACGCCTTGCGAAGCTTGGAGTTGGCGCCGTCGCAGGCGAGCACCAGATCGTACGCGCCGAACAGCTCCGGCGAGGGATCGATTTCAACTCTGAACTCAAGCCGCACGCCAAGTTCGCGCGCGCGGTCTTGCAGAATGTTCAGCAGCCGCTTGCGGCCGATGCCGACGAAGCCGTGGCCGGAGGAGCTGATGGTCTGGCCGTGGATGTGGACGTCGATGTCGTCCCAGTGCGCGAAGCCAGCTTCGATCGCGTCGGCGCTGACAGGATCGTTGGCGCGGAGATTCTCCATGGTTTGGTCGGAGAAGACGACGCCCCAGCCGAACGTGTCGCCGGGATCGTTGCGCTCGAAGACGACGACGTCATGGCGCGCGTCACGCAGCTTCATGGAGATGGCGAACAGGAGCCCAGCCGGTCCGCCGCCGATGCAGGCAAGGCGCATGGATAGTTTATATCTAAAATATCGGTGCGGCGCAAGGTCCGCTTTGATCGCCGTGCCCGCCGTACCGCTGCGGGGAAGCTTATTCGCAGCGACACTGCGGACACGCGGTCACAGCGTCCCTTAGCTTGGCGCAATATCCCCAGGCGCGCGGGCCGGATACGCCGAACGGGCGGCCTCGTCGTGCGCGTGCTCAAGCACGCCGATGCGCGGGATCCAGCCCTGAGCGGTTGGCTCGAAGAACATCTCCAGCTGCGGCTGCAACGAGGCGATCACTTCGGGATTGAGGCGCGGCTCCAGCTTGTGCCCGGCGAGCCGCTCGGCGATGGCGCTGGCGTCGAACTCGAACGGGCCCTGGTCGAGGTAGACGCTGAGCAGCGAGAATACGAGCAGCGGCATGCGCGGATCGGTTTCGGCGAACGTGTCGATCAGCGGCTCTGCGTCGATCAAATGCGGCATGGGCGTCTCCTTTGCCTGCCAACGCGGCGCCGAGTCGGCGAGTTCCTAACGCGACGGCTTCAAGATGGAACGCAGCTCGGCGGGCGGAGCGGGCGGATCGAGCTGCTCGAACGTGCACTGGCTCGGCGCCTTGTCGGGACGCCAGCGCACCAGTTTGGTCCCGTGCCGGAAGCGCTCGTCGCTGACGTGATCGTAGCGCACTTCGGCGACAAGCTTCGGCTTCAGCGGCGTCCATTCCGTGCTGCGCTCGCCGCTCCAGCGGCTCGGCGCGCCGGGCGTGCGGCCGGTGAAGCTCTCCTTTGTCGCGAGCTCTTCGAGCTGTTTTGTGAGCGCGCCGCGCTCGGCGTTGCTGATGGTCGACGTGAAGCCGACGTGATGGAGCAGGCCCTCGTCGTCATAGAGGCCGAGCAGGAGCGAGCCGATTTGCCGTGTGCCTTGCAGATAACGAAAGCCGCCGACCACGCAGTCGGCGGTACGCAAGCGCTTCACCTTCAGCATGGCGCGCTCGCCTTCGATGTAGGCGCCGTCAAGCCGTTTGGCGATCACGCCGTCCATCGCGGCGCCGCTGCGCTTCAGCCAGCCGCGCGCGACTTTGACGTCGCGCGTGTAGGGTGAAAGTTGAATGCAAGGGGCCTTCCGGTAGAACTTCTCGAGTGTTGCGCGGCGTTCGACCAGCGGCTTGTCGATCAGCGAACGGCGGCCGTCGTGCAGGACGTCGAACAGCAGCACCTGCGCCGGCTGCGCCGCGGCGAGCTTGGCGACGCGGCTCGCGGCGGGGTGCAGCCGCAACTGCAGCGCTTCGAATGAGAACGATCCGTTTTCGACGATCACCAGCTCGCCATCGAGCACGAAGCGCTTCTGCGGCATGGCTTTCACGCGTTCGACGACATCTGGAAAATACCGCGACAACGGCTTGCCGGATTTGGCGCGCAGATCGACGTCCTTGTCAGACTTGAATAGCAGACACCGGAAGCCATCCCATTTCGGCTCGAACTGCCAGCCGTCGCCGCTCGGCAGCGCTTCGACCAGCTTCGCCTCCATCGGCGCGGTGTCGAGCGGGAGCGGAAACCCGGCCATTAGCGGCCGCGCTTGCCGATCAGCTTCTTTGCGGCGGGCAGGAAGGGACGCTCGGCGGCGCAATATTCTTCATGCGCCCACGCCTTCATCGAGGGCAGCAGCTTCGGCACGGTGCGGATGGTATAGCGGGCAGGATCGAGACCGGCGCGGACTTGCGGCCACGTGAGCGGCATTGACACAGGCGCGCCATCGCGCGCGCGAGGAGACAGAGGCGCGACGGCGGTCGCCATGCGATCGTTGCGGAGATAATCCAGGAAGATCTTCCCGACGCGCCTGGCTTTGCTCATGTTGATCAGGTAGCGCTCAGGCGAATCCGCCGCCATTTGCGCGCAGACTTCGCGCGCGAACGCCTTGGCGGTCTCCCAGTTCAGCTCGGTCGAACGTGACTTCTTGAACGGCGCGACAACGTGCAAGCCCTTGCCGCCGGTCGTCTTGCAGAAGCTGACGAGTCCCAGCGCATCGAGCCGCTCGCGCATCTCCTTGGCGGCTTCGATGACGCGATCGAACGGCAGGTCGTCGGCTGGATCCAGATCGAACACGATGCGGCCCGGCGTTTCCGGATCTCCGGGCGCGTTGTTCCACGGGTGCATTTCGACGACTGCGATCTGGGCGGCGGCGACCAAGGCGCCGACGGAGTCGAACTGGACGTAGGGCTCCGCGATGCCCTTCACCTTGACGCGCGTGATGAGGTCGGAGGCGCCGCGCATCGGGTGGCGTTGGAAAAAACGCTCGCCGTGAATGCCGTCCGGCGCGCGGATGATGGAGCAGGGGCGGCCGCGCATGTGCGGCAGCATCCAGGCGCACACTGCGTCGTAATACGCCGCGAGATCGGCCTTGGTGACGGCCGCCTCGCCGTTTGCTGCGGGCCAGAGCTCCTTGTCCGCCTTGGAGATGACGACGCCGCGGCGCTCCGCCGCCGCCGGCTTGGCCGTCCGCTTTGTGCGCGCCTTCAGCTTGGCTTTTGCTGCTTGGGTCTTCGCTTTCATGGCGGCTGCCTTTGCGCTTGTGTTGCGGTTCGAGTGCCAGACGGCGTCAGCAGCGCCGCCTTTCTTCAACATGAAGGGTTTCGGCTTGCGGCCCTTGCCCGCGGCGATCTGCTCCATCGAGCGCGCGGAAGCGACGGAGCGCGCGTCTTCAAGCAGCGCTTCATTGTCATCGTCGATCGCGTACGTGTCGCGATGCTTGATCAGAAGCCAGTTGTCGCGCTTCTCGTTCTCGCGCCGCTTCATGCGTACGAGCACGAAGCCGCCATTGAGCTTCTCGCCGCTGAGGACGAATTTGAGTTCGCCTTTGACCAGCGCTTTCTCGGGATCCTTCGTTTCGACAGGCGTCCACAGGCCGCGGTCCCACAGCATGACCGTGCCGCCGCCGTACTCGCCTTTTGGGATCGTGCCTTCGAAATCGCCGTAATCGAGCGGGTGATCTTCGGTTTGCACCGCAAGCCGCTTGTCTTTCGGGTTGAGCGAGGGGCCTTTGGTGACGGCCCACGACTTGAACACGCCGCCCAGTTCGAGCCGGAAATCGTAGTGGAGGCGGGTCGCGGCGTGCTTCTGAATGACGTAACGCAGGTTGGCGGCGGGCTCGACCGCGCGATCGCCGCTCGGTTCGGCGGTCTTCTTGAAGTCCCGCATCGAGCGGTATTTCTTCAGTTTCGTCTTAGCAGAAGCAGTCTTCCTAGCCACGGCGTCTCCTGCGCGCGAACCAGCGTTCCTTGACACCGGAACGCGCGGACATGCGCGTCAGTTGCACGCTCAAAAAGTCGCGCGGAATCGAACGCACATTTAGGTGATGAGCGCAGGAACGGCAGGCTGCACGGACCGTTCAGACTGCATCGCCGCCCTTATCGGCTGCTGCAGCTCGGATGACATTTCATGACGACAGGCAACGGCAGCGGAAGCGCGCGGGCAAAACCCTCTGAAGACGCGATCACGCTGCTGAAAAACGACCACCGCGTGGTGGAACAATTGTTCGAGAAGTACGAGGCCGCGTCGGAAGACGAGAAGGCAAGGCTCGCCAAGCAGATCTGCCAAGAACTCATCATCCACACCTTGATCGAGGAAGAGATTTTCTATCCTGCGTGCCGCGAGCACATGGATGACGAAAGCTCACTCAACGAGGCGCAGGTGGAACATGACGGCGCCAAGGCGCTGATCATCGAACTCCTGGATGGCGCGCCCAGTGACGACTTCTATGACGCGAAGGTGAAAGTCCTCTCCGAACAGATCAAACATCACGTCGGGGAGGAGGAGAAGCGCTCCGCAGGCATCTTCGCGACGGCAAAAGCCGCCGGCGTCGACATGGAAGACCTCGCTGAGAAGCTGCGGGCCCGCAAGACCGAGCTGAAGGCGCGCGCCGAACAGGGCAAACTGGAGCGTCCGCAACAGCGCTCCTTCAAATCCAAGACTGCAATGGAGGACCGCATGCCTCACTATCGTGATCGAGATGAGTACGCCCGCTTTAGCGACGACCGTTATGCGTCACAGCGCTCAGGCGGCGGCCGCTCGCGCTACGACGATGATGATGACGAGCGCGGCGGCCGCGGACGCGGGCGCGACCGCGATGAGTATGGCCGCTTCATGAGCGACGACGTGGACGATTTCGATTCACGCCGATCGCGCGGCGGCCGCGGCATGCCCGAGCGCGACGAGTACGGACGGTTCATGAGCGACGACGATGAGCGTGGCGGTCGCGGAGGCGGCTATAGAGGCCGCGGCGACGGCCGGCGTTACGGCGGCGGCATGCGTGAGCGCGACGAGTTCGGCCGCTTCATGAGCGACGACGACGATGATTTCCGTAGCCGAGGCCTTTCCGGACGCGACCGCACGGATCGTGGCGGGCGCGAGCGCGACGAGTATGGGCGTTTCATGAGCGACGACGATCGCGGCGCGCGCGGCCGGATGCAGCAAGGCGGCCCCGGCCGCCGATTCCGCGATGACGATGACGACGATGGCCGAGGTCGTGGGCGCGGCGCCTGGTTCGGAGACCGTGAGGGCCATTCCGAAGCCTCTCGGCGCGGCTGGGAAAGCCGTGAGGGCATGCGCGGGCGCTCGCGGTACGATGACGATGACCGTCGCGGCGGCGGCGGTCTCGGCCGCGATCAAGGCGGCTGGTTCGGCGACGCTGAAGGTCATTCCGAAGCCTCGCGTCGCGGCTGGGAAGGCCGTGGCGGCGGACGTTTTCGCGACGATGACGATGAGCGCCGCGGCGGCCAAGGCGGCTGGTTCGGCGATCCCGAAGGCCACGCCGAAGCCGCGCGCCGCGGCTGGCGCAACCGTCAATAGCAGCAAAACTCCACCAACTGAAAAAGGGCCCGCTCATGCGGGCCCTTCTTGTTCCTCAGCGATGGTGCGCGCGCTACGCTACGCGCCGCAGCATGTTGCGATTGAGGATTGGCGCCTGCGCTTCGAGCAGGTCCTTCTCGACACGCTCACGCGCGGCCTGATCTTTCACAACAAGCAGGTGGATTTCCTTCGCGCCGAGGTTCTCGGCCGCGCGCCACATGTCGTGGCGCGTCAGCGTTTGCGCGAAGTTGTCGGTTTTCGCGATGAACAGCGTGATCGGGCCGCCCCAATCCTGCTGCGGCTGATCATGCGGCTTTACGAACATGTAAATGCCGCCCACGGGTTCCCATGCGCGTTGCGCACGCGCGATCTCGAATTCGTACCAGCGTCCGCTGCCGCCCTGCCAATTGTAGGTGTTCACACGCCCCTCCGGTTCCACCGGGGCGCGAGTCTAGAGTGAGTCGCGGACGGGAACGAACCTCATGGGGCGGGATCGACCGTGACGGATTGGACATCCGCGCCGTCAAAAAAAGCCGGCCAAAACGATTCGAGCGCCGCGGTCTGCTGTTCGGCGTGGTCAGGACGGTCGAGCGGTACGATGCGCAAGTCCACACGCGCGAGATCGGGCGGCCCGGACGTCGCGCCAGCGCGCCAAGAGGCGTAATTCGCATCCGAAACATACAAGGAAAAGCCTTGCGGATTGTGTTCGAGCAGGTCCGAAACCAGCACCAGCCGCCGGCGTGGAATTTCCGAGCCGAATTCCGGATCGGCGGCCACGGCGCGCAGTGCGGCGATAATCGGCGAAGCGCGCGCTGGCCCGCTTGAGCCGGCGCTGCGCAAGGCGCGGTCGAGCGCTTGCGCGAATGCTTCGTCCCACCGCGCCTGCGTCATGCGCGCGTTCTCGAACAGCGGATTGGTTTGCTCAGGCGGGCGCGGCAGGCAGCGCGAGAAGAGAATGCTGGGCTCCTGCGGGCGGCGCACGTTGATACGCATCAGCGTCAACCGATCATATCGCGAAAGCCGCGCGCGCTCTTGCGCGAGCACCGCGCGCAACTTGCGGCGATGGCGCGCCTCCAGTCGATCCGTGGCGTCGACCAGGATTATTGTGTGCGCGGCAGGCGGCGCATCCGTCCTGCAAAGCGTTTCAGCGTCGGTTGGCGGCGCGCGCAGCAAGAAGCTGGCGCCGCCCAGACCGCCGAGCACAAGCACCGCAAACACGATCAGCAGGACGCCCAGCGCGTTACGCGCGCCCGCGCCGCGCCGGCGTTTCATGCGGCGTGGCCAGCGTCGAGCCGCGCAGTGGCTTGGTCGAGTTCTGTGAGCAGGCCTTCGAGCGCGGCCGCGGACTGCGACTGCGCCTCCGCCAGACGCGCGCGTGCGTCATCAATGAGAGCAGCGGCGCCCGCCAAAGCATCGAGAGCGGGGCCTGCGGCCGGCGGCGGCGCGCCAAAATAGGCTGGCGCGGGCGCTGTTCGCATGGCGGCATTCTCCTGCCGATAGAGATGCACCGCGTCCGCCGCGGCTTGATCGAGCGCGCGCGCCTTGGCGTCGAGCGCCTCCATTCTTAGCGACGCGGCGTCGAACGCCTTGCTCATCGCTTCGAACTCGGCGCGCATTTTCTCAAGCCGTGCGGCCAATGCCGCGCGCGCGGCATTCACGGACGCCTCAAGCTCCAGCCGGCCGTCGGCGCGGAAATCGGAAAGACCGTCGGCGGCATCGCGCGCGGCCCGGTCCATTTTGCCGTAGTCGGGATACGGATCGTCGAAGCCGGAATAGCCCTTGAGCGCAGCGAACACCCAGACGCCGGCGCCAAGCATAAGAAGGATGATTGCTTGCGGCGAATTGAGCTGCAGCAATGACCAAAGATGAAAGCTCGCATCCGAGCCGAGATCGACCTGCCGGCCCGCCAGAACAGCGAGCTGATCGCGCCAATCGGCGGCGAAGAGATTCAGCATCAGCGCAAGCAGCGTCAGTGCGCCGAAGGCGAGAGCGCCTGCCGCCTTGATCGGCAGTTTCACGTGCTGGAGGTACCTGAGACCAAGGAAGCCGGCGAGAAAGCCCAGCGTCACGTTGGCGCCGGAGAGGCCAATCGCCGTGATTGCGCCGCCGAGC
Organism: Binatia bacterium; assembly: GCA_035627335.1. Classification (GTDB taxonomy): domain Bacteria; phylum Pseudomonadota; class Alphaproteobacteria; order Caulobacterales; family Aquidulcibacteraceae; genus Vitreimonas. Next base: position 5,036 of record DASPMA010000441.1, on the reverse strand, counting down.
AGGCCGCGGGCATCGTCTTCGGCAAAAAGTGCGGCGCTGAAGAGCGCCTCGAATACGGCCGCACAGAAAAGCAGTCCGGACTGCAACAATGTCGACTGCGGATAGACCGCCTGACGCCGCAAATCGTGCGCGCGCTTGAATGCGTCGAGATCCGCCTTTGCTTGGGCTGCTCGGCTCGCCGCCGCGCTCCAATCGTGCGTCATGCGCCCTGCGGCCTGTTTCAGCGCCAAGCGTGCATCAAGCGCGGGGCCGTTGAAGTCCTGGGGCGCCGGCGCGAGCGTGCGCAGACGCCGCTCCGCTTCGGCCCTGGCGTCATGGCGCGCCTGATCCAGGCGCGCGCGCTCGGCGCCCACGACTTCGAGCACGGAGCGCTCAGCTGCTGATAGATCGTCGTCGTCCTGACGGGGGAAGTTCCTGGCGGCGTCCTCGCGCGCACGTTTTTTCAGACCCAGCCGCTTGTCGAGCGCGGCGGCGCTTAAGCCCTGCGGCGGCTTGGCCGCAGGACGAACGTTCGCCGCCCTGGCTTGTCCGCCATCCATGCAGCCGCTCCCGGGCGCTCTTAAAGCGCGGATGACGTCCTTCTCCAAGGGGGCGCGGCGGGCTATCAGGCGGTCGTGAGCGAGCTGCGTGATCTTTTGGCGGTGGCGGAAGCGGCGGCTGCGGCCGCCGGCGAGGCCTTACAGGCCAATCGCAGCTCCTGGAGCGTGATCGAGGCCGAGGAAGGCCGCGAAGTGAAGGTCGCCGCCGACAAGAAGGCGGAGGCGCTTATCCTGGAGATGCTAAAGCGGGCTACGCCGTATCCAATCATTTCCGAAGAAGCCGGTTGGGCGCGCGCGCGCGAAAGGGGCGACCGCTTGGTGTGGGCGGTCGATCCGCTTGACGGCAGCATCAACTACTTGCGGCATTACCCGCACTGCGCGGTGTCGATCGCGCTCCTGGACGATGGTGCGCCGGTGCTTGGGGTGGTCGATTGCTTCGTACTGGGCGAGCGGTTCACCGGGGCGGCCGGCGAGGGGGCCTGGCTCAACGGCGCTCCCCTGCGCGTTTCGGAGATCGCCGATCCCGCCCAGGGCATCCTACAGACCGGCGTCCCCGCGCGGGCCGGCGAAGAATCAATGAGGCACTTCGAACAGCGGCTGCGCACCTGGCGCAAGGTGCGTATGATCGGCTCGGCCGCCAGCGCGCTCGCTTATGTCGCCGCCGGGCGCGCCGAGGCCTACCGCGAATCAGGGTCGATGATCTGGGATGTCGCGGCCGGCTGCGCCCTCGTGAAGGCGTCCGGCGGGAAATATCATATCAGCGCCGAGCAGGGACTAGACGCGCCCCTGGAAGTCGCCGCCTGGAACGGGGTGGCGCCGTTGCCGGAATGAAATGCAGCGTGTGCTTTTTGCGACGGAGCCGGGTGGTATACACGTTCTAACAACTAGTTGAGGGGAACTTCAGCGTATCGTGTTTACACGGACGCTATCGCGTTTCACTACAGTTCGGGTTGCGGGTAGGTCAGCGGGCAGGGCATGGCGCGGGACGTGATCGTTGTGGGGTCGGCGGCCGCGGTGAACGCTGCGCTGCAGCATGGCGGCGCCGCGGACCTGCGCGTCGTTGGCGCGGTCGTCATCGGTCCTGGCGAGACGAGCGTTCCCACGCTCGACCATGTCGCCACCTGGCATTCGCTGAAGCTCGAAGATTGCAAGGCCCAAGCGCTTCTGCTCGCGGAACCGCCGCCGAATGGCGCGGCGGCGCGTGCAGTGCTCGAGCGTGCAGCGGCGGCGCGCCTCCAGGTGCTGCTGCTCGAAGATGCCGGCGTGTGCGCGCTGGACCTCCATGATCTGCTGGGCACGCCGCTCGGCGACGTCGATTGGGCGCGTATCCGCGCCATGATTGCCGGTAAGCGCGTGCTCGTCACGGGCGGCGGCGGGTCGATCGGCGGCGAACTGGCGCGACGCATCGCCAGCTTGGCGCCGGAGCGGCTGACGCTGCTCGATAGCTCCGAGCACAATCTCTACCAGATCGGCCTGGAATTGCGCGGCGCGCGCACTGTGCTGTGCGACATTCGCGACGAAGCGGCGGTTCGGCGGTGGTTCGCGAAGGAGACGCCGCAGATCGTCTTCCACACCGCGGCGCTTAAGCAGGTGCCTGTGGTCGAGGCATTTCCGGGCGAGGGCGTGCTCACCAACATCGGCGGCTTGCGGAACGTCGTTGAAGCCGCGCACTGGGTCGGCGCCGATCTGATTTTCGTCTCCACCGACAAAGCCGTCGAACCGTCAGGCGCGATGGGCGCTACGAAGCGCTTCGGCGAACTCTATTGTCAGGCCCTTGACCGCCGCGGCGCACAACGCGCCATTCCCGTGCGCCTCGGAAACGTGCTTGGTTCGGCCGGCTCGGTGGCGCCATTGTTTGAAGCGCAGCTCGCCGCCGGCGGCCCGCTTACCGTGACACACGCGGATATGACACGTTATTTTCTGTCTATTCCGCAGGCCGCCGACGCATTGCTGCAGGCTGCGGCTAAGGGACTTAGCAGCGAGCGCCGCGGCGCGGTGAAAGTCATCGAGATGGGCGAAGCGCTGCCGGTCGTGGAACTCGCGCGCAGTGTCATTCGCCTCGCCGGCAAACGGCCGGACGAGGACGTGCCGATCGTATTCACTGGCCTTCGTCCGGGCGAGAAGATGCACGAACGTCTGATCGCGCGCGACGAGTGGCCGGAGAGCGATGCCGGTTCGGGTGTGATCGCCGCGATGTCGCAACCGCGCGACCTTTCTGAACTGAATGACCTGATCGAGCGCCTTGTGCTGCTCGCGCGTCAGGGCGCCGACGAGGAGCTGCGCGAAGCGCTGTTCGCGGCGATCAGCGCCGCCGAAGAAACAGAGCTGGCCGCCGCCGGCTAGTCCAGCGTTCTGCGGAAGCGCAGCAACGCAACACTGGCGAGCACCAGCGTGATCAGCGTCAGCGGCCAGAGGTCGCCGATGATGTCGGACATCCCAGCGCCCTTCAGCACAATCTCCCGCACCATCCGCAGGAAATGCGTGATCGGCAGCGCTTCGCCGATCGCCTGCGCCCAGCCAGGCATGGCGCGGAACGGAAACATAAAGCCGGAGAGCAGAATTGACGGGAGGAAGATGAAGAACGTCATCTGCATCGCCTGCATCTGCGTGCGCGCCGCGGTCGAGATGAGATAGCCGAGCATCAGGTTGGCGAAGATGAAAACCGTCACTGCAATGAGGAACGCCAGAAACGAGCCGGTGAATGGAATGCGAAACAGCGTCGTGGCGACGAGCAGCACGATTGCGACCTGCACGGCGCCCACGCCAATATAGGGCGTTGTCTTGCCGATCATCACTTCGACCGGCCGAACCGGCGTTGCGAGCAGATTCTCCATGGTGCCGCGCTCGGTCTCTCGCGTGAGGGCGATCGAGGTGATCATCACCATGGTCATGGTGAGAATGACGCCGAGCAGCGCGGGCACGATGTTGAACGCCGTGACGCCGGCCGGGTTGTAGCGCCGGTGCACCACGATCTCGTAGGGCGGTGCAGCGCGCGCCAGGAAGGAGAGGGGACCCTCGAACTCCGGCGCGAACGCCGACTGCGCCACGCGCTCGATCGCGGAGATCGCCCCGCCAGCGGCAACGGGATCGCTGGCGTCAGCGGCGATCAGGATTTGCGGGCGCTCGCCGCGCACCATGCGGCGCTCGAAGCCTTCCGGAATTGAGATGAGATAGGTGGCCCGGCCCGAGCGCAGCATCGCTTCGCCTTCCTCGGCGGTGTGCGTGACGGCGACGATGTCGACGTATGTCGAAGCACTGAGCGAAGCGAGGAACGCGCGCGTTAGCGGCCCATCTTCGCGGAGTTCGACGACCGCCGGGAGATGTCGCGGATCGGTGTTGATGGCGTAGCCGAACAGCACGAGCTGCATGATCGGCATCATGATCATGATGGCGAAGGTCGGCCGGTCGCGCCGCATCTGCACGAGTTCTTTGAGGAACACCGCGAACACGCGCGACCAGGAAAGGTCGAGGAGATTCGGCAGGCTCACGGAGGGACGCTTGGGTCTCATTGTACGTTATCGATGCTGCCGGACATCAAGTAGATGAAGATTTCCTCGAAGCCCGCTTCGATGCGCTCGATATCGACGTGTGGATGCGCTTCCTGCGCGCGACGCACCGCGCGTTCGAGCGCTGCTTCATCATGGCCGCACACATGAATCTCGGCGCCGAAGCGAGCGACCAGTTCAACGCCGGGCGCACCTTCCAGCATCGCTTGCGCCGCTTGCAGCGGACGTCCGGCGATGCGCCAGGCCTTGAGGCCGATCTGTTTCGGAATCTCCGCCGTTGGCGCGTCGAGCAGCTTCTTGCCGTAGGCAATGTAGGCGATCTGGTCGCACTGCACCGCTTCGTCCATGTAGTGCGTGGAGACAAGCGTGGTTACGCCTTGCGCCGAATAGCGGCGGATCGCGTCCCAAAAATCGCGCCGGGCCTTGGGATCGACACCGGCCGTCGGCTCGTCCAGCAACAGCACTTCCGGCTCGTGGATCATGCACGCTGCTAGTGCGAGACGCTGTTTCCAGCCGCCGGAGAGCTTGCCCGCGAGTTGCGCCTGGCGTTCGCTGAGGCCCAGATCGGTCAGCGCCGCGTCCACGCGCTCGGTGCGGCGATCGAGCCCATACAGGCGGGCGATGAACTCGAGATTCTCGCGGATCGAAAGGTCTTCATAGAGGGAGAATTTCTGCGTCATGTAGCCGACGCGTTCTTTGATCTTGAGGCTCTCTTCCAGCACGTCGAAGCCGAGCACTTCGCCTTCGCCGCTGTCGGGCTTCAAGAGGCCGCACACCATGCGGATCGTCGTCGTTTTGCCGGAGCCGTTCGGTCCCAAAAAGCCGTAGATGGCGCCGCGCGGCACCTTGAGATCAAAACTGTCGACAGCGCGCACATCGCCGAAGGTTTTGGTCAGCCCGCGCACGTCGATGACGAGCTCGTCACTCATTGTGCGATCCGCACATCCACGGGCATGCCGGGGCGGATCGGCGTTTGCCCGTCGAACCGCGC
>DASPMA010000440.1:0-7743 GCA_035627335.1 Binatia bacterium | reverse complement strand
GGAGGGCGCAGAAACGCCGCGGCGGCGCGCGCGGCGGGAGCGGGAATCCATGGCGCGGTCATAGACGGCGTCTGCCATGCCGTATTCGCCGTAGCGGTTGAGCCAACTCGTGTATTCGCTCCAGCTGGCGCGGTAGGAGCGCGCCAGCAGCATGCGGCCGCGCACCACGCCTTCGAGTGAATCGTCCTCCGCGCGATTCAAGGCGGCAGTCACGCCGCGCCAGTTGCCCGCTTCGATCGCCGCGAACGCGTCGCGATAGGCGGCCTCATCATGTTCGTTCAACGCAACGACACGCGATTGCGCGAAGGCGGGCGTCGCGGCTGCGGCGAAACAAAGGGCGGCGAGGGCGAAGCGAAACGTCATCGGGGCCCGTTCTCTATTCATTAAGGATGGGAAGCCCGCTGAACGCCCAGCTCTTCGAGCCAGGCCTCGGCGAGTAGCAGGTCCGCCCACGCCACCCGCTTTTGCTGCGGCTGACGAAGGAGGTATGCGGGATGAAGCATGACCATCGCGTTGATGGGAGTGGCTAACCCATCTCTTGTGTAGTTGAGCCGGCGCCCGCGGAGTTTCATGACCCCGTCCTCCCGCTTGAGGACCGTGTGGGCGGCCGCCTTGCCTGTGAGGATCAGAAGCCGGGGCTGCTTCAGTTCGATGAGCCGCTCCACGAAGGGCAAACAGGCCACGATTTCGCCTTGCGTCGGGTCGCGATTGCCTGGTGGACGCCAATAAATTGTGTTTGAAATCAACACATTCTCTTTGCGGCTCAGGCCGATCTGGGCCAGCATGCGGTCCAGGAGCTGGCCGGAGCGCCCGACGAAAGGCTTGCCCTGCTCGTCCTCGTCCTTGCCGGGGGCCTCGCCGATAAGCAGCACCGGGGCGTCGTCCGCGCCGTCCGCGAAGCAGGTGTTCCGAGCTGTCGCCTTGAGGGCGCAACCCTCGAAGCCCTCAACCGCGGTCCGCAGCTCGCCGACGGAATGAGCCGCTGCCGCCAAGGCCCGGGCGTTGTCGACAGGCGAGACAGGGCCCGCGCGCAGGCGCGGCCGCGGCGCGGGCTTGCTGAGGTTCGGCCGCGCCACGGGCTCACGCGCCGCCGGGGGCGCACTTGGGCCTCTCAGCGGCGCCGCCGCGTAAACGGCCTCCGCACCGTCCATGTCGACGCCCGCTGCCCGCCAGAAGGCGAGCAGCGCGAGCGCGGCGTTCTGCGGGACGGCGTCAGGGTTCACGGACGCACTCTGCACGGACTCGGGCTAATCGACAAAGCGGGCTTGGCGCCTTGCACCTTGCCGCCTCGCCTTTGATAAACGCGCCGAACACGTGAAGGGATGGAAATGGCGGAAGAACCGGTCGCGCGCGACTCGATGGAGTACGATGTCGTGATCGTCGGGGCGGGCCCAGCAGGGCTTGCCGCCGCGATTCGGCTGAAACAACTCGCCGCTGAAGCCGGGACGGAAATCACGGTCGCCGTGCTCGAGAAGGGCGCCGAAGTCGGCGCGCACATACTTTCCGGCGCCGTCATCGATCCGTGCGCGCTCGACGAACTTATTCCCGACTGGAAAGTGAAGGGCGCACCGCTGGAAACGCCGGTCAGCGAAGATCAGTTCAAGATCCTGGGCCCGGCGGGCGCGGCTTCACTGCCGATGTTCCTGATGCCGCCGCTCTTCAGCAATCACGGCAACTACATAGCCTCGCTCTCGAACCTGACCAAATGGCTCGCGGCGCAGGCCGAAGCGCTTGGCGTTGAAATATATCCGGGCTTTGCCGCTTCAGAACCGCTGTTCGACGAAAGCGGCGCGCTGAAAGGGGTGGTCGCCGGCGTATTCGGCCTTGGCCGCAATGGCGAGAAAAAGCCCGATTATCAGCCAGGAATGGAGCTGCACGGCAAATACGTGTTCCTCGCGGAGGGCGCACGCGGCTCACTGACAAAGGTGTTGAACGAGCGCTACGCGCTGCGCTCGAAATGCGACCCGCAGAAGTTCGGCATTGGCATCAAGGAGCTGTGGGAGGTGCCGGCCGACCAGCACAAGCCCGGCCTCGTCCTGCACACGGTTGGATGGCCGGTCGACGACAACATTGGCGGCGGTTCGTTTATGTACCACTGGGGCGATCGGCTCGTATCGGTCGGGTATGTGGTGCATCTCAACTACCGCAACCCGTACTTGTCGCCATTCGACGTGTTTCAGCAACACAAGCTGCATCCGGAAATTCGCCAGCATCTGATCGGCGGCAAACGTCTCGCATATGGCGCGCGCGCGATCACGGAAGGCGGCTTTCAATCGGTGCCGAAGCTGGCCTTCCCCGGTGGCGCGCTGATCGGTTGTTGCGCCGGCTTTGTGAATGTGCCGCGCATCAAGGGCAGCCACAATGCTGTGAAGTCCGGCATGCTTGCCGCCGAAGCGGCATTCGACGCCATCAAGGAAGGACGCCAGCGCGATACGCTAAACGAGTACGAGGAATTCTACCTCGACAGCTCGATCTACAAGGACCTCTACCGGGTCCGGAACGCCAAGCCGCTTCTTTCCAAGCTCGGTACATTCTGGGGCGGCGTGGCCGGCATGTTCGACATGTGGACGACCACACTGCTTGGCGGCTTCTCATTTCTTGGCACCATGAAGCACGGAAAGTCCGACGCCGAGGCCACTGAGAAGGCGGCCAAGCACAAGCCGATCGCCTACCCGAAGCCGGATGGCGTGCTCACGTTCGACAAACTGTCGTCAGTCTATCTATCGAACACCAACCATGAGGAAGATCAGCCCGTTCATCTCGTTTTGCGCGATCCCACCGTCCCGATAAGGGTAAACCTTCCGGAATACGCCGAGCCAGCGACACGATATTGCCCGGCTGGCGTGTATGAGGTGCTCTATGACGAGGCCGGGAACAATCCGCGTTTCCAGATCAACGCGCAAAACTGCGTGCACTGCAAAACGTGCGACATCAAAGACCCGAGCCAGAATATAGATTGGGTGACGCCCGAAGGCGGCGGCGGGCCGAACTACGCCAACCTTTAGCCGTTGTCCCGCTGAACGCGGGTGAAAGGACGAAACATGCGTTGGGCCTTCCTGGCAGCGAGCATTGCGGCACTGAGCGCGGGGATGACCGCGCCGGTCCTCGCGCAAGACAACAAGGACGAGCCGCGGCTTCAACAGGCCGTCGTCCAGGAAGGCGTCGAACCGGCTCAGGAGCTGCGCGTCACCTCGCCGCCGAACGCCGCGCCCGACCGCACGTACGAAGATCCGTCTGCGGCGCTGGTCGAAGCTGACATCGATTATCTGATCCGCGAGGGGCGGCGCCAACTTGCAAACGGCGGCTCGGAAGCCTCTTCGCTTTGGTCCGTGGCCGTGTTTGCCGATGATTTCGCAGCCGGCCGTCTCGAAGAAGCGCGCACCACGCTGACCAATTCTCCAGGCGGCCTGCAAGGCGGCATCGCCGACATGCTGGAGCCGTTCCTGCTTGCGGCCGAAGGTCAGGTCGACCGCGCGGTGGAGCGCGTGGATTCCGGCGGCGACAACCTGCCTGCGCCATTGCCTGAGGTGGCTCGCGCACTGCTCTTCGAATCCGCAGGCCGTTTGAACGAAGCGGCCGCGGTCTACTCGCAGATGGCCGAACGGCTCGATCTCACTCCGCCCGGCGATGCCGAACCTCAATCCGTCGAGGAGTTCGAGCGAGCCCTCGCCGCCACGCGAGTCACACACGCGATCTATCGCGCCGCTCTGGTGCAACATCGTCTCGGCCACACCGCTGAAGCGCGCCGGTACTACGGCATTGTTGAAGAGTTCGCCCCGCGTTCAGCTGACGTCCGCGAGAATCTGCGGCGGCTCGATGCCGGACAACAGCCGTTCGAAGCGCCGCTTAACGCCAAGAGCGCCGCCGGCCGCTGGATGATCTTCCTATCGGAGTTCCTGACGCAAACGGAAACGCTGGCCGGCATCCTTTCGCAGCAGGATCCGCAAGCGGGGCTGAGCTCCACCTCCGGCACGGCGCTGCTGCAGATCGGCTTGTTGCTTTCGCCTGACGCGGGTGACTGGAGGCTATACGCAGCCCAGCAAGTGCTGGACGCGGGCGGCGAAGACGGCGCAGAACGCATCGTAGCCCAGATGCCGTCGGACAGTGTGTTCGCGCCGGAGGCGGACATTCTTCGCGCTGGCATTCAAATCGAACGTGGGCAGCACAATGAAGCGGTCGCCACCGCGCAGCGCGCGCAGTCTCAAGCCGGCGAACGCTGGTCGGTGATCGCGGCGGCCGGCGATGTTTATCGTCGCGCCCAGCAGCCGGACCGCGCCATTTCCGCCTACACCCAAGCGCTCTCCATGGCGCAGACGCCAAAGGATCGCGCCGACGTCCTCGGCTGGCGTGCTTATGCGCACCGCTACTCCGGCAACATTTCAGCGGCCACCGCCGACATGCGCTCGGCGTTTGAGATCGATCAGAGCGTGGATACGCGTCTCCTGTACGTCTCAATCCTCATGGACGATCCGCAAGCCTGGAACGACGGCATTCGGGTTGCGCGCGGTCTGTTCGCCGAGCAGCCGGACTCCGTCGTGCGCCTTAATGCGCTGGGCTATGCGTTGATCCAGCGCCCCGAAGGGCTGGAGGAGGGCTATCGCCTGCTGTGGCGCGGCTTCAACTTCGGCCAACAAGACTACGCCGTCGTCGATAGCCTGGGTTGGGCTTATTACCTGTACGGCCATTTCGACCAGGCGCGGGCGCTAATCGAGCGCGCGAACGACCTGTCGGTTGCCGATCCGAACGCCGAAGTGCTCGACCACTTGGGCGACATCTATTGGCGTCTGGATCGTCGCGATGATGCACGCGATGCGTGGCGCCGCGCGCTGGAGGCCGATCCGGATGCGCTGCGCCGCCGTTCGCTCGAACAAAAGGTGCGCCGTGGGCTGACCGAGCCGGCGCCGCGGCGGCGCGACCTGCCGCGCGTGGATTTGCCAGAAGGCCCGGCGCAACGAGAAGAGCTGTGATACAGCGCACGCGGCTGGCTAGCGCGGCCGCGTGCCTTTTGCTCGCGGCATGCGTAACCGTAGCGCCGCCCGAGCCGCGCGAGGCGGACTCGTACGCCGATCACTTGGTCGGCCGCCTCGCCAACCTCCGCCAAGACCACGCCGCCGCCGCCGATCGCTACTTCGCGGCGCTGCAGCGCGAGCCGGGCAATGATGCGCTGCTCAGCGGGGCGGTGCTTGCGTCGCTCGCCTCTGGCGATGCCGCACGCGCTCGACAGGCTGCGCGGATGGCGCCGCGAACGAACGCTCCTGCATACGCGCATTTCGTACGAGCGGCCGACAGCATGGCGGCCGGACGCAACGGCGCGGCCGCGGACGAACTCGTCCGCGCGGAAGGGAGCGCAGCCGAAGAACTCATTGCGCGCATGATGCAAGTCTGGGCCCAGGCGGCCGGCGGGCAGGTTGATGATGTCGTGGTCGATCTCGCCCCGCTCGCGTCGATCCGGCCCTATGGGGGCCTTTTTGCCTATCAGCAGGCGATGGCGCTCGATTTCGCCGGGCGCAATGAGGAGGCGATCACGACTTACGCCGCCGCCGCTGACTCCGGCTCGTTTCTGCCTCCTGCGATTGAGCGTCACGCTGGTCTGCTGGCGCGCATGGGACGCCGCGACGAGGCGCTCGCTTTGCTCGCGCAAAGCATAAATTCAACCAATCCGGCGCTTGCCGCAGCGCACGACCGCCTGCTTGCGGGCCGGCCGATCAATGCGGAGCGCTTGACCACCGCGCGTGGGGCCGCCGTTGGGCTCTACGGACTGGCCGCGATCTTCCATCAGGAAAGCGATGCAACAAACGCGCTTGCGGCATTGACGCTGGCTCTCATGCTCGACCCTCAACTCGACGCCGCGCATCTGATGTTCGCGCAAGTGCAGTCTGCGCTCGGTCATCCGGCCCTGGCCCGCGCAGCGCTCGCGCGCATTCCCTCAACATCGCCTTACGCCAGCTCGGCGCTCGTCATGAATGCTTGGACGCTCGTTGATGAGGGCCGCAGTGACGAAGCCTTGGCGCTGACCCGCGCGGCAGGAGAGGCCGGAGACGTGCGCGCTATGCGCGCCATGGCGGACATGTACCGCAATCTTCAGCGTTACGAGGAAGCTGAGCCGATCTATACCGAACTCATTGCGTCCGCCCCAAATGACTGGCGCCTGTACTTTTCCCGCGGCTCGGCGCGTGAACGGCTGGGCCGATGGCCGGAAGCCGAAGCAGATTTCCAGCGCGCGCTGGAGATTTCGCCCCAGCAGCCGGAGGTGTTGAATTATCTTGGCTACAGCTGGATCGATCGGGGCGAACGATTGCAGGAAGCCTTGGCGATGATCCAGCGCGCCGTGGAGTTACGCCCGTCGTCCGGAGCAATCATCGATAGTTTGGGTTGGGCCTACTATCGACTGGGCGATTATGCCCAGGCGGTTGACCACCTCGAACACGCGGTCCAACTCGAGCCCGCCGACGCAACGCTAAATGATCACCTGGGCGACGTTTACTGGCGTCTCGGACGGCGCATTGAGGCGCGCTTCCAGTGGCAGCGCGCACTCACGCTCGAACCCGGAAACCGCGCGCCGATCGAAGCGAAGCTCGAGCGCGGCCTGCCGGATGAACCCCCGCCGCTTTCGGCCACGCGATGAGCGTCCGGATTTTCGCGCCGGCCAAGATCAATCTGACATTGAAGGTTGGACGCCCGCGCGTCGACGGCCTGCACCCGCTGCAAAGCGTGGTGATGTTCGCCGATGTCGGAGACGTTGTCGAAGCGGCGCCCGGCGAAAGGTTGTCGCTCACCGTGACTGGCGAGTTTGCCGAAGGCCTGAGCGCGGTCGAGGACAACCTCGTCATTCGCGCCGCGCACGCGTTGGCCGCGGCAGCTGGCATCGAGAAACCAGGCGCCTCATTGTCGCTGGAGAAGAACCTCCCCATCGCGTCGGGCATTGGCGGAGGCTCGTCCGATGCCGCCGCAACCCTGCGCGCGCTCAACGCGCTCTGGGAACTCAATCTTCCGATTGCGCGACTCGTCGAAATCGCGCGCCAGCTTGGCTCGGATGTACCTGTCTGCGTGGCGGCCGAAACGGCGTTCATGACGGGCTCAGGCGAGAGTTCTCAATCAATCTCCGCATTGCCGTTCGCCGCCGTGCTGGTGAACCCGCTCATCCCGTTGCCGACCGCCAATGTCTATCGCCAGTTCGACCGGATGGGCCTGGGGGCGGAGTTAAGTCCCGGCGCGCCGCCGCATTGGTCCAATCCAGACGCCGCGCTTCGGGAGATAGCCGCGCTTGGCAATGATCTCGAACCCGCGGCGCGCGCGCTTCTCCCCGAACTGGACGACATCGCCGCGCTGATGCGCAAAGACGGGCGAGTTCGGCACGCAGGACTATCCGGCAGCGGGGCGACGATGTTCGCGCTTATGCAAAAAGCCGAGCATGCCGAGGTTCTGGCCGAGATATGGCAACGCGCTCATCCCGATTGGTGGGTGGCGGACACAATTCTTGGCGCGGCTTGACCGGTCGCGTTGGGGCCGATAGCCCGCGAACGCGAGGTGGCGCGTGTTTCTTGAACTAACAGCTGCGGTCGCCATTGCAGCTCTGGTCAGCCTTGTCGCGTGCCGCGTCGTGATGAAGGCGGGTCCGCTCGATGCGCCCGACGCGCCTCGAAAAGCGCATGGCGCACCAACTCCAACAAGCGGCGGCATAGGCATGGCCGCCGGCTTTGGGGCGAGCCTCATCCTGTTTGCGATCTTTTCCGAAACCATGCG
>DASPMA010000439.1:0-6632 GCA_035627335.1 Binatia bacterium | reverse complement strand
GATTTCATCGCGCTGAACATCACGCCGCAATACCTGGTCGACATCAATCTGCTGCGTCGCAACCAGATTCCGCCGGCGTCCGCCGACACGAGCCTGTTGATGGAGCGCGCGCTCGGCAAGATCGCCTTCTTGCCGTTCGCGATCAGCGTCGATCAATGGCGCTGGCAAGTGTTCGACGGCCGCATCACGCCGGGTCGCTATAACGCGGCGTGGTGGGAAATCCGGCTCCGCAACCAGGGCATCCGGCCGCCGAATGCGCGTGGCGAAGAATTCTTCGATCCGGGCGCGAAGTATCACGTCTCGAACAATGTCTCGTATCTGCGCTACTTCCTCGCGCACGTGCTGCAATTCCAGTTCTACGAAGCGGCGTGCCGCCAAGCCGGCTGGCAGGGGCCGCTGCACCGCTGCACGGTGTATGGCAACGAGGAAGTCGGCCGGCGCTTCAATGCAATGCTGGAAATGGGCCGCTCGCGCCCGTGGCCGGACGCGCTCGAAGCGTTCACCGGCACGCGGCAAATGGATGGCGGCTCGATGGTGCGTTATTTCCAGCCGTTGATGTCGTACCTGCAGGAGCAGAACGAGGGCCAGACCTGCGGCTGGTGATATAGGGAACCCGCGCCGCCGGATCGCGTTGGATGCCCGGCGGCGCGGGAGTTCTTGCCAATGGCGAAGTCCAATCGCAAGCGGGACGGCGCTGGCGCGGGCCCTTCCGAATCCTTTGCGCCGAAGAGCAATGAGCCGTTGCTGCGCGAAGCCGCGGATTCCACGCCGGCGCCGGTCTGGATGACGAACAGTTCGGGCGCGGTCGAGTTCATGAACCGGGCTTTTTCCGAGCTGACAGGCATTCCCACAGAGGAAGCGCTCGGCGATGCCTGGCTCACCGTGATGCACCCCGACGATATCGCCGCTGTTCGTGAGAAGCGCGCGGCGGCTTGGGCAGCCGGGCACACGCCGTACACCTTCCACGCCCGTTTTCGGCGGCATGACGGCGCCTGGCGCTGGTTCGAAGTGAGTTCGAAGCCTCGCATCGACGCTGACGGCAAGTTTCACGGCTATGTCGGTCTCGCAGTGGATCGCACGGAAGCGCGCGCCGCGCTCGATGCACTGCGGGCGAGCGAGGAGCGTTATCGTGCCGTGGTCGAGAGCCAAGCGGACCTGGTGTGCCGTTTCACACGCGACGGCGAGATCCTGTTCGTGAACAGCGCCTACGCGCGCGCATGCGGCGTATCGGTCGATGCGCTGCTGGCCGCGAACTTTTGGAAGTGGGTGCCCGGAAGCGATCGCGCCCAGGTGCAGGCGATGCTGGACGGTCTTTCGCCCCATACCCCAGAGGTGCGTATCGAGAACCGGTTTCAGACGGTGGATGGCGAGCGCTGGATGCTGTGGACGAACCGCGCCCTGGCGTTTGACGAGCAGGGGCGTTGGATCGAGGCACAGTCCACGGGGGTGGATATCCACGAGCGCAAGCAGGCGGAGGAACACACCAAGCTCCTGCTCGACGAACTCAACCACCGCGTAAAGAACACACTTGCCGTGGTGCAGGGCATTGCACAGCAAACGTTCAAGACCTCCGATCGCGCGGCGATACGCGCCTTCGAAGGGCGGCTCGCCGCTCTCTCCAAGGCGCATAGTCTCCTCACCGATCGCCGTTGGACACCGGCGCCGCTGCGAGAGATGATTGCGGACGTTAGCCATGTCTGTGGCGCCGCGCGCGAACGGATCCATACCGACGGGCCCGACCTCCTGCTTTCGCCGCGCCAGGCGCTTTCGATCTCAATGGCGCTTCACGAGCTCTGCACGAATGCGATGAAATACGGCGCGCTCTCGACGGAGGGCGGCGTCGTCGATCTCGCATGGCGCGTGAAGGATGGCGCCGAGCCATACTTGGAAATGATATGGCGCGAGCGCGGTGGCCCTCCCGTCGCGCCGCCGAAGGAGCGCGGCTATGGCTCCATGATGATCGAACGTGCGCTCGCGCACGATCTGCAAGGCAGCGCAAAGCTGGAGTTCAAGCCGGACGGACTTGTCTGCACCGTCAGCGCGCCGCTGGAAGGCTAGGCCGCCTTCTGCACGAAGATGCTGCCGGCGCTGTAGCCGGCGCCGAACGAGCAGATGAGTCCGCGGTCGCCGGGCTTCAAATCGGCCGAGTATTTGTGGAAAGCAATAATGGAGCCGGCCCCGGCCGTGTTGCCGTATTCGTCGAGCACCGTGGGCGCTTCGTCCTGGCTCGCTTCGTGGCCGAGGACTTTCTCGGCGATCAGCCGGTTCATATTCGAGTTAGCCTGATGCAGCCAAAGGCGGCGCAGGTCGGTCGGTTTCAGCTGCAGTTCGGCCATGTGTTCGAGGATCATGGCCGAGACGAGCGGCACCACTTCCTTGAACACCTTGCGGCCTTGCTGCGTAATCAGCTTGTCGGGCATGTCGCGCCATTGCGGATCGCAGCGGTTGAGGAAGCCGAAATTGTTGCGGATGTTGTTGGAGAATTGCGTCTTCAGCTTGCTGCCGAGGATCACCCAGGCGCCTTTTGGCGCGTAATCGGCGCGCTCTACGAGCACAGCCACGGCGGCGTCGCCGAAAATGAAGTGGGTGTCGCGGTCGCGCAAATTGAGGTGGCCCGTGGTGAGTTCAGGGTTCACCACCAGAACTGAACGCGCATGCCCGGCGCTGACGATGTCCGCCGCGTTCTGGATTGCGAACGTCGCTGACGAGCAGGCGACGTTCATGTCGTAGCCGAAGCCGCCGGCGCCCAGTGCATTCTGGACCTCGATCGCCAGCGCCGGATAGGGGCGCTGCAGTGAGGAACAAGAACAGATCACGGCATCCACGTCGGCGGGGTCGCGATCCGCGCGATTAAGCGCCTCTCTCGCGGCGGCGACCGAGACTTCGGCCATCAACGAAAGCTGTTCGTTCGGGCGCTCCGGAATATTGGGGACCATGCGGTCGATATCGAGCATGCCTTTCTTGTCGAGCACATAGCGGTGCTTGATGCCGGAGGCTTTCTCGATGAACTCAACACTCGATAGCTGAAGCGCCGGGAGCGCGCCGGACTCGATCTCGGCGGCGTGCTCGCGGTTGTAGCGTTCAACGTAGGTGTTATAGCTGGCGACCAGCTCGGCGTTCGAAATCGAATGCGGCGGCGCGTAGAGGCCGGTCGCGGAAATGACGACGGTCAAGGATACACCCTCAGGGCTCTGAGCCCATCACGCCGCTTAACCGCCAGCCCCTGGCAGCGTCAACGGATTAAGCCTGTTAGCGCTGCTTGGCAGGTGGACGCGGCGGCGGCGGCGGGCTGTATTCGCGCGCCCGGCGCAGCGTCTCTTCCGTTTCCTCGACGCACTCGGCCATCTCGGCGGCCGGCGTGTTCTCGTCCTCGCAAGCCGCGCGAGCCATGTCCGCGAGCGATTGTTGCTGGCTGGCGCAGGCCATCAGCGCCGCAGCGGCAACGGCGGTAAGAGCAAGAGCGATACGCAGCTGCATGTACTTCCCCCTAAGAACGTGGGCGCAAAGATAGCGGCTGCGCGGGGTCAGCGCCAAGGGCGTCTAGTCGTCGCGCGCCGGCAGCAGAAGCCAGGGCGGGGGATCGAGGCGCACGGGCTTGTCGCCGGCGGTGAGTTGCTGGCCCTTCTCCGTGGCTTCGAGCGCGCGGTCGAGACGCAACAGCGCGATAGCGCGACCGGAAACGCCGGTGCGGACGCTGCCGAGTTCGGCCTCGCCGGCAAGCACGGGCGCGCCGGGAGCGGGCGGATCGCCATCGACCACAACAGCGCAGAACTTCCTGCGTGTCGTCGCGCGCCGCTTCATGCGGCTGACGTTCTCTTGACCGATGAAGCAACCCTTCTGGAAATCGACGCCGTTCAGCTCTTCCAGCAGCGCTTCGAGCGCAAAGACTTCCTCGACCCCTGCGTCGCGCGCCAAGTCGGGGACGCCCAGGGCGATGCGCTTGGTGTGATGGGCGTCTGCTTCATTTTGGTTGCCTGCTTCACCTCGGGCAAGGGCGCGCCAGCCTAGTGTGGCGAGACGTGGATCGGCGACGCTATCGTGAAACGGCGCATCATGAACGACCGCCACCCCCTCCCTGGCCTCCAAAGAAATATTGGCGCGCAGCTTGTACATGCTGAGGCGGCGCAGAAGATCGCCGCCGCGCGCCGGATCGACGTCCAGGATGCGCGCATCCAGAGTGCGCCACACGAACATGTCGGCGATCACTTTGCCTTGTGGGCTGAGCAGCGCCGCGTAGCTCAGAGGCGCATCTGCGGAGATTCGCTGCGTCAGCAGATTGTCGAGGAACCCGTCCGTATCGGGCCCCGAAACTTGGATCAGCGTGCGCGCGAGGCGGATGGGTGCGCTCATGGCGCATCACTTGGCGCGCGCCGCGCGCCGCCGCAAGCTTTCGCCCGCCTCTGTTGACTTGGCATTTACGTCTCTCGCGCCTAACCGGGCGTTGCAATGGCTTGGATCATCTTCCTTGCGCCCGCCGATCTCGGCGAGGCGGTGCTTGCGAGCGGCGCGGTCGCGCACGCGCTGCGCCAGGCGGGCGATGAACTGACGGTTGTTGGCGGAAAGGAGTCGGCCGCGCTGTTTCGCGCCGCGCCGTCCGCGAAGATTTGTCTCCCCGAGGGAGGGCCGCTTGCGTTCGCGGCCGGCGTGCGCTTGCAGCCGGTGCGCTGCGATATTCTCATTGATGCGCTGGGTGGACTGGCGGGGCCGATCATCCCGGCCAACACACGCTACAGGCTTCAGCCTGATGCAGTGGTTCGGCATCTCGCCGAAGCATGGGGCGATGCGACAGGCGCGGAGCGCGCGCTGGCGCCGAAAATCTGGGTCGATGACGCCGCCCGCGCGGCGGCGGCGGAGATTGCGCCGAAAACGGCGCCGCTGCTGGTGCTGGCGCCGGGCGGCGTGACCACGAACAAGCGCTGGCCACGCGAGCGGTTTGCAGCCGTCGCGCGCAGGCTGGTCAGCGGCCCGCTGGAAGGCGCGCGCACTATAGTGTTGGGCGCTGCTGCTCGGGATATCGAAACCACGCGCGCGATCGTGTCCAGTCTAGATGCCGACGGAATCTCAGCGCGCGATCTGGGGCAGGGCCTGGATTTGCTCGCTGCCGCCGCGGTCATGGAACGCGCCACGCTGTGCATCGGCAACGATAATGCGCTCACGCACATCGCCGCCGCGGTGGGCGCGCCGACGTTGACATTGTTCGGGCCGACCGATGAGCGCGTACGCGCGCCCTATGGCCCGCGCGCGCGCACATTGCGGGGGCGCAGTTTGGAGGAGATCGCCGCACTGGACGGGGCGGCGGCGATGGGCGACATCAGCATCGACGCGGTTGAAGCGGCCGCGCTGGATTTGTTGCACGCCGGAGGATTGAGATGACCAAGCTGTTCGACCTCGTCATTCGAGGCGGCACGGTGGTCAATCATGCCGGCGAGGGCATTGCGACGATCGGCGTCAAGGACGGGCGCATCGCCACGATCGGCGGCGCCATCGACGACGATGCGGCTGGCGAAGTGTTCGACGCCACCGGGCTGCATGTTCTGCCTGGCGTGATCGACACGCAGGTGCATTTCCGCGAGCCCGGCAACGAACACAAGGAAGACCTGGAAACCGGCACGCGCGCCGCGGCTCTCGGCGGCGTAACGGCCGTGTTCGAAATGCCGAACACAGCGCCGCCGACGACGAGCGGGGAAGCCTTGGCGGAAAAATTGCGGCGCGCAAAGGGACGCGCGCATGTGGATCACGCCTTCTATGTCGGCGCGACCCATGAAAACGCCAATCAACTCGGCGAACTCGAACGCCTTCCCGGCTGCTGTGGCGTCAAGACGTTCATGGGCTCGTCCACCGGGACGTTGCTCGTGGGCGACGATGAGGGCCTCGACCGAATCTTAAAGAACATCAATCGCCGCGGGGCCTTTCATGCCGAGGACGAGGGGCGGCTCAATGAGCGCAAGCCCTTGGCGCGCGAGGGCGATTGGACGAGCCATCCGGAGGTCCGCGACGCGAAGACGGCGTTGCTCGCAACGTCACGCTTGGTCGAGGCGGCGCGCCGCCATGGCAAGCGCGTACACGTGCTGCATGTGTCTTCGAAAGAGGAGATGGCTTTCCTAGGCACGGCAAAGGATGTGGCGACAGTCGAGACCCTGCCGCAGTTCCTCACCTTCAAGGCGCCGGAAATCTACGAGCGCCTGAAGGGCTTCGCGCAGATGAATCCGCCGATCCGTTATGCGACGGACCAGTTCGCGCTCTGGTCGATGGGCATCGAAGGCGGCGTGGTCGACGTGCTTGGCACCGATCATGCGCCGCATACGCGCGAAGAAAAGGCCCAGCCTTATCCGAAATCGCCATCCGGCATGCCGGGGGTGCAAACGCTTGTGCCCGTAATGCTGACTCACGTGAACCAAGGGCGGCTGACGCTGCAGCGTTTTGTCGACCTGACCAGCCATGGCCCCAACCGCGTGTTCGGCATCGCCAGCAAAGGCCGCATTGCCAAGGGCTATGACGCCGATTTCACCATAGTGGACATGAAAGCGCGTCGTGTCATTCGTTCTGAGGATCAGGCCACACGCGCGGGCTGGACACCGTTCGATGGTTTCGAAGCGACAGGCTGGCCGACGGCCACCATCATTCGCGGCGCT
>DASPMA010000438.1:0-3268 GCA_035627335.1 Binatia bacterium | reverse complement strand
AGCGCGACGTGAAAGCGCTGCTGCGTCTCTTCCGCGAAAAACTGAATCGCGCGGCCGAAAACCTCGACGCAGAGTTTGGCATCGAAGCGGCCCGGCTCGATGTCATGCAGATGCAGCGCATCGAAGGCGCGCCGCGCACATTAGTCGTTGTCGAAGAAAGCCAAGCCAGCGTCGAAAAGATCGCCGCACTCGTAGACATCCTTAGCGCGCGACTCGGGCCGAAGCGCGTGCTGCGTCCTGAGTTGGTTGAAGCGCATCAGCCTGAAAAAGCAGGCGCGTGGCGAAGCGCGTTGGATTCAGAACCCCCGCCCCCTCGCGGGGCGGGGGCAGGGGGTGGGAGGCGTCTCGACGCGCTTATGTCTGCAAACACCAGCGCGGCTGATCGCCCCCCACCCCCCGACTCTCGCCCCGCAAGGGGGCGGGAGAGTCCGCCCCGCGACGGCGTCCCGCGCCGCCCGCTCACCGTCTTCCAGCGCGCGCAGCCGATCGAAGCCATCGCCACCGTCCCCGACGGTCCCCCGATCCGTTTCCGCTGGCGGCGCGTGCTGCGCGAAGTCGTGCGCGCCGAAGGCCCAGAGCGCATCAGCGGCGATTGGCTCGGCGGGGCGCCTACGCGCGATTACTACCGCGTCGAAGACAAGGATGGCCGCCGCTATTGGCTCTACCGCGAAGGCCTCTATGGCGAGAGCGAGGAAGCCCCGCGCTGGTTCGTGCACGGGCTGTTCGCATGACCCAGTTTGCGGAGCTTTGCGTTACGACCAACTTCTCCTTCCTTCGCTCAGGTTCGCACCCAGAAGAGATGGTCGTGCAAGCGAAGGCGCTCGGCCTCGCAGGCATCGGCGTCGCCGACCGCAACACGCTGGCAGGCGTCGTGCGCGCGCACATTGTCGCGAAGGAAGAAGCTTTGCGGCTCGTCGTCGGCGCGCGGCTCGTCTTTCGCGACGGGACGCCGGACCTCATCGTCCATCCAAAAGACCGCGCCGCTTTCGCCAACCTCACGCGGCTTCTGACCAAAGGCAATCTCCGCGCGCCGAAAGGGGAATGTCATCTCGATTTCGCCGATTACCTCGCACACGCCGAAGGTCTGCAGACAATCCTCATCCCATCCTTCGATCTCGGCGATGAGCCTTGGCCTATCGGCGCTTATCTTCAACAGATTGCGCAAGCTTCCGGTCAAGCCTGGCTAGCGGCGCCATTCCAGTTCAACGGCGAAGACCGCCGCCGCATTCGTCTGCTCAAAGCGCTTGCAGCACAAACGGGTGCGCGTCTGCTCGCCACCACTGAGCCGCTGATGCACCATGCCGACCGGCGCGCCTTGCTCGATGTCGTCACCTGCATCCGCGAGAAGAAACGCCTTGCCGACGCTAGCGCGCTCCTCGCCAAGAATGGCGAACGCCAACTCAAGCCGCCGCAGGAGATCGCCCGGCTCTACAAGGATGCGCCAGAAGCCGTCGCTGAAAGCCTCCGCTTCCTCGGCGGAATTTCGTTCTCGATGGACGATCTCCGTTACGAATATCCGGAAGAAACGTCAGAGGGTTTCGCCGATCCGCAAGCTGCCTTGGAGCACTTCGCTTGGGAAGGCGCCGCCAAGCGCTATCCTGGCGGTGTTCCTGAAGATGTCGCGAAATTGCTCCAGCGTGAACTCGAAATCGTCGGCCGTCTCAAATACGCGCCTTACTTCCTGACCGTCGCCGACATCGTCCGGTTCGCGCGCTCCGGTAAAGACCGGCACGGCGCCAAAATCGATCCGATCCTCTGCCAAGGCCGCGGCTCAGCTGCGAACTCCACGATCTGCTACGTGCTCGGCGTCACCGAGGTGAATCCCGCCGGCGGTAATCTCGTTTTCGAGCGCTTCGTCTCCGAAGAGCGCGGCGAACCGCCGGATATAGATGTCGATTTCGAGCACGAGCGGCGCGAAGAAGTGATCCAATATATCTACGACAAGTATGGCCGCGACCGCGCCGGGCTTTCCGCCGTCGTCATCTGCTATCGCGGCCGCAGCGCCATCCGCGAAGTGGCCAAAACCTTTGGTTATTCCGAAGACCGCATCTCCGCGCTCGCCAAGACGCTGCACTGGTGGTCGGAAGGCGTGCGCAAGGACGATCTCAAAGAGCAGGGGCTCGATGTCACCGATCCGCAGCTCGTGAAGTGCGTGCAGCTGGCCAACGAGCTGCACGGCTTTCCGCGCCATCTCTCGCAGCACGTCGGCGGTTTCGTCATCACGCGCGAGAAGCTGAACGACGTCGTGCCGATTCAGAACGCCGCGATGGACGACCGCACCGTCATCGAATGGAACAAGGACGATCTCGAAGCGCTGAAAATCCTCAAGGTCGATGTGCTCGGTCTCGGCATGCTGACGTGCCTGAAGAAGGCGCTCGACATGATGGCGCAATGTTATCCGGAGTGGCGGGGACAGGGGGTGGGAGGCGATGTGCAGCCCGCGATGTCGCAAGACGCGCACGAGCACGCTTGTGAAAATTTTCAAAGCTCAGCGCGTTTGCGCGCCCCCCACCCCCTAACCCCCGCCCCGGAAGGGGGCGGGGGAAAGGTGACCGATCTCTCCTTCTTCTCAAGCGCGGACGACGAACGCGTTTACGCCATGCTGCAGCGCGCCGACTCCATCGGCGTGTTCCAGGTGGAGAGCCGGGCGCAGATGTCGATGCTGCCCCGGCTTAGGCCGTCAAGATTTTATGACCTCGTCATCGAAGTGGCGATTGTGCGCCCCGGTCCTATTCAGGGCGGCATGGTGCATCCCTATTTGAAGCGCCGGCAGGGAATCGAGAAAGTCACCTATCCGTCGAAAGCGCTCGAAACCGTGCTCGAACGCACCCTCGGCGTGCCGCTCTTCCAAGAACAGGCCATGCAGATCGCCATTGTCGGCGCAGGGTTTTCGCCATCCGAAGCCGACAAGCTCCGCCGCGCCATGGCGACCTTCAAGCGCGTCGGCACGATTGGCGCGCTGAAGCAAAAGTTCATCGATGGCATGACCGCCAACGGTTACGACAAAGCGTTCGCAGAAGCCTCATTCTCGCAAATCGAAGGCTTCGGCGAATACGGTTTCCCGGAAAGTCACGCCGCCAGCTTCGCGATCCTGGTCTACGCTTCATCATGGCTCAAATGCTACTACCCCGACGTCTTCGCGGCCGCTTTGCTCAATGCCCAGCCCATGGGCTTCTACGCACCCGCGCAGATCGTTCGCGATGCGGCTGATCACGGCGTGGAGGTGAGGCCCATCGATGTGAACGCATCGGAATGGGATAACACGCTC
>DASPMA010000437.1:0-3366 GCA_035627335.1 Binatia bacterium | reverse complement strand
TGTTCCATCACCAGCCCGTTGTCCGCCTGCGCGTCGCTGACCTCGAAGCCCGACGCTCGCAAGTGCGAGACCAGATCCTTGCGCACAGGCAAGGCATCAGCCTTTGGATAGGCATAATGGCGGACGTGCCGCGTGGCGCTGCCGTCATCACCGTGCGCCCTGAGCATCGCGCGCACGCTTTCGTTGGCGATGGCTTCGCTCGCGAGCGTTTCCTGTTTTGCGGAAATCGACATGACAGCCCCGTGCATGATGATCTGGACCCGGTTTAGCGCAGGAGATTTGTCTTCCTGTTAAGGAATTGCACTAACCGGCGCTAAGCATGTCGACGACGCAGGCTGGCGTGCGCGCGCTACATGGGCCGTATTTCGCTTTCAGCGCCACCGTTTTTGCGCGGCGTTACCTGGAAGTCGCGCGGCGTGTAGTTCGCCATTGCGCCGCGGGCGGCCTCGATGCCGTTCGGATAGCCTGTCCGGTCGCTGTAGTCGCGCGTCTGCGCAGGCCGGGCTACCTTCTGCGTCCACGCCGTCGCGACGAGAAGGTCAACCAGCGTAATGACGCCAACGGCTGCTAGCGCCGTGGCCGCGCTGCGCTGCTTGCTTTGGTCTTCGGCGCTGCGGCCTCGCGCAATCGTAGCGAGGTCCAGCATATCTCCCGCAACGCGTGACCACATGGCGCCTGTCGGATTGGGCTGTAGTGCGCCAATGCCCGCTGCGATCTCGCGCACGCCATAGCTACGCAACAGACCGTTGCGTCCTTCAAGGCCGATCGCGCGCCCGATCGTTCCAGGGAAAGCAAGTTCGGCGACGCCGAGCGCTATCGAGAAGAGGCCGAGCCCTTGCGCGGCGCGATCCAGCGCGGTGATCGAGGAGCGGCGCGGTTTGTGGTCAAAGTCGATGGTCATTGTCGTGTCTCCCGATCAATGTGCCGTTTGCCCGAGCGTCTGGTCCGGCTTCAGCATCACTTTGATGCAGCTGTCCTGTTTCTGCTGGAACGTGCGGTAGAGTTCCGGTCCGTATTCGAGCGGCGCGGTGTGGGTGATGACAAAGGATGGATCGATGAGACCTTGCTCGATGATATCGATGAGATCGTCGGTCCAGCGGTTCACGGATGTCTGGCCGGTGCGAATAGTAAGCCCCTTCTGCATGATCGGTCCGATCGGAAAGAAGTCGGCGACGCCGGCATAGACGCCGGGAATCGACAGCACGCCGGCTGGTCGGCAGGCGTACGCCATCTCGCGCAATGCATGCGGCCGATCAGTTTGCATCATCATCGCTTGCTTGGTGCGGTCGATCAGGTGGGCCGGGAGCGACCCCGAGTGCGCTTCCATGCCGACCGCGTCGATGCACTTGTCCGGCCCTTTGCCCCCGGTGAGATCGTTCAGGCGCTCAATGACTTTTTCTTCCTGGTAATTGATCGCGATGGCGCCGCCGGCCTCGGCCATGCTGAGCCGTTCAGGGAAACGATCGATCGCGATGACCTGTTCGGCGCCCAGCAGGATGGCGCTGCGGATCGCCATCTGCCCGACGGGCCCGCAGCCCCAGATCGCGACGGTGTCGGTCGGCTCGATGTCGCAAGCGACGGCGGCTTGCCAGCCAGTGGGAAGAATATCGCCGAGAAACAACGCTTGCTCATCGGTGAGGCTGTCGGGAACCTTGATGTGCGTCGTGTTGGCGAATGGAACGCGCAGATACTCGGCTTGTCCTCCCGCATAGCCTCCCGTGAGTTGCGTATAGCCGAACGCGCCGCAGCCGGCGTGGCCCATTAGTTTTTCCGCGAGCTGGCGGTTGCGGTTGGTGCGTTCACAGACAGAATAGTTCTGGCGTTTGCACTGATCGCACTCGCCGCAGAAGATCGTGAAGGGCACGACGATGCGATCACCAGGCTTAAGTGCGGTGTTCTCGGCGCCGACCTCGATGACTTCACCCATCATCTCGTGGCCGATGATGTCGCCGGGCTTCATGCCGATCAGGTAATTGTGGAAAAGGTGCAGATCAGAGCCGCAAATGGCGCAGCTGGTGACTTTGATGATGGCGTCCAGGCCGTCTTCGATTTCAGGATCAGGAACGGTGTCGCAGCGGATGTCCTTGGGTCCGTGCCAGACGAGCGCCTTCATCGCGCACTCCTTTCGTGAGTGGGGCTGGGTGAGCGTTGAAGGAGTTGAGACGCACGCGAGTTCCTGTGCGTGCGAACTATTTTTGCGCCACGCGCAGTGCGCGGTAACGCGTTCAGCTAGACGCCAAGCCGCGCTAACCCCTCCGCGATTGCCGGATCGACCTGCACGTCGCGCGGACTAAGCGGCCGTGCGAGACGGATGCTCTCCATGTTTCGTGCGCGCGAGAGGGCGACATAGGTTTGCCCGGGAGCGAACGCGCCACGGCCAAGATCGATTTCTACCGCGTCCAAGGTCATGCCCTGCGCTTTGTGGATGGTGAGCGCCCAGGCGGGGGCGAGAGGGAATTGGACGTATTTGAATTCCTCTTTCACCTCCATGCGGTTTTCCTTGGCGTTCCAGGTCCAGCGCGCTTGCGGCCAGATCGCGCGTTCGACATCGACGTCCTCGCCGCCGTCAAGCGACACGACGATAATGTTGTCGTCAAGCTCGCGCACAGTGCCGAGCGAGCCGTTCACCCAGCGGCCCTCGGGATCGTTCTGCGTGAAAATCACGCGCGCACCGCGCTTCAGGGTGAGCTGGATGGGCGCGGGGAAGCGATCGGATTGCGCTTTTGGCGCTTCGCCTTCGAACTCGCCGGTGTATTGCGCGGCTGTGCCGGTCAGTGCTTGCAGACCTTGCGCGTTGTAGCGGTCGGCAACGGCGTTCGTGGCGCAAAGCAGAACCGGGCGCGCCGGCAACGAACGATCGAGGCAGACCGTATTGAGGATCGTCACCGCTTCTTCGACGCCGCGGCGTTCTCGGATGGAAGAAAGCAATGAGATGAAGTCGCGGTTGGTCTGGCGGTGAACCTCGGTCAGCTCCACAGCGGCCACTGGAGCGTCCCGCAGAATTTGCGCGGAGAATGCGTAGGGGCTGTTGTAGCCGGCGTCTTCCAGCAACTGGCCTTCCTCGCCGCGCACGACCGGCGGCAACTGGTAGAAGTCGCCCACCAGCAGCATCTGCACGCCGCCGAACGGGCGCGAAGACTTGCGTGCGACTTTCAGATGATGGTCCATTGCGTCGAGCACATCGGCGCGCAGCATAGAAATTTCGTCGATGATGAGCCGATTGATCGCCTTTGCGGTGCGCGTGAAGAACCAGTTCGGCTTTTCGTTCGTGCCGATGAGCGGGCGCGGCGGGAAGCCGAAGAAGGAATGCACGGTCTGGCCGCCAATATTCATGGCGGCGAGGCCAGTCGGGGCGAGCACGGCTTG
>DASPMA010000436.1:0-3739 GCA_035627335.1 Binatia bacterium | reverse complement strand
GCGCCGGACACGGAAACGTCGGCCGCGCCCGCCACGCTGACGATGTCCGCATCGCCGCAGCCGCTGAGGTTGACGCTGGCCGTCTCGGCCGGCGCGAGATGCAAACGCACCGCGCCGCCGGCGGACACCACGGCGTGTTCGGGCACGCGCAGTTCAATCACCGGCAACTGCGTGGCGTGCAGCCGCCCTTGCCGGCTTGTCACCACTTCGAAGTCGGCGCCATTCACCCGGCACGAGCGGATCTGCCGGCGCAGCTTGCCGTCGATCACCAGCCGGCCGCGGCTGACCCGCAGCTCGGGCGCCGGAAGCTGTCCGCCATTGACGATCGACACCGCCACATCGGTCCGGTTCTCGGGCCGCACCCGCACCAGCGCGGCGACGTCCCGAAGCGTCACCTCCGCCGCGTCATACCTCGCCCAGTGCTGCGCCACCGATGCCGGTTCGGCCGGAGCGGTCTGGGCCGCCGCGGCGCCGGCCAACGCCGAAGCCGCCAGGAAGGCCATGGCTGCGAGGGAGTTCTTTGGGCGCATAGGGTCGGGCCCTCCTCGGGCCTGTTCGTCCGTCCGTATCATCCAGATGCCGCGATGCGCGCGCTTGGATGCGCCCCAATTTTCCCTCGCTGCGCGAGTGCGCGCCACCGGCCAGACTGTGACTTTCCAGCATCAGCAGGGGTTAATCGTTAACGGCGGGAGGGTGTGGAATTGTGAACTAAGGCGCCCGGGAGCATCAGTTTCGCACCCAGAACGGGTGATCACTACAGGGGTACTACGAATGCGTAATTGGATCATCGGCGCCGCCGCCGCGCTTGCGGTTGTGGCTGCGCCGAGCGTCGCCGCGGCCAATGGCTATGTCGGCGTCGTCTACAATAGCAGCGACTTCGGCGGCGGCGACGACGTCGAGTCGTGGGGCGCGGAAGGCGCCGTGGCCTTCGCCGGCTCGGGCTCGATCGTGTTCGAGGTCGATGCGGCCATCAACACCACCGACGACAGCATCTCGGGCGATGACGAGACCGGCTACGGCCTCGTTGGTCACCTCTATGCGCGCAACAGCGACCATCTCTTCGGCGGCTTTGTCGGCATCGCCGGCACGGAAGACACCGAGACTTGGCTGGCTGGCCTCGAAGCCAACAAGTACTTCGCGCAATGGACGCTCGCGGGCGCCCTCTTCTACGGCAACAACGATGATGCCGACGTCGATGGCTTCGGCGCGAACGTCGAAGGCCGCGTGTTCCTCACCGACAACTTCCGCCTGAACGGCAACATCGGCTGGGTCTCGGTCGATGACGGCGTCGATGAAGATGACGCGATGCTCTACGGCGTCGGCGGCGAATTCCAGTTCGCCACCTTCCCGGTCAGCATCGGCGCTGGTTGGAGCACGATCGACCTCGACGGCGGCGAGATCGACACTTGGACCATCGGCGCACGCTGGAATTTCGGCGGCCAAACGCTGATGGACCGCGATCGCAACGGCCCGAGCCAAGCTTCGGTTGTCGGCCTGGCGAACGCCTTCTGATCGAACACACGTACGCAGCTACACCTTCAACGCCCCGGCCTCGGCCGGGGCGTTTTTCTTTGCGCCTCGTGCGTTAGCGAAAGTGTGGCCTAAGAATCACACAGCCTGTGGACAACAGCGAGCGCCAGTCCGCGGTTAACACGCCGGTAACCGTCCGTCGCGATTGTTCCCTCCGCGCCTGCCCACCCAGGCGACCTCAAAAGGAAACGGGACATGAAAAAGATTTTGCTGGGCGCCGCGGCGGCCATCGCCATTGCTGCGCCGTCTGTCGCCTCGGCGGACACGAATGCGGTCGTCGGTCTGCAATACGCGAACACCGATATCGACGGCTTCGGCGATTTCGATCAGTACGGCCTCAACGGCGCGTTCAGCCACGACATGAACAACGGCGCCGTGCTGCAAATGGACGGCGAAATGGGCCGCGTTGACGCTGGCGGCTGCTGCGTTGGCAACAGCTACGGCGCCGTGCACTATGGCTGGCGCAACGACTCGCACGCGTTCGGCGGCTTCGCCGGCCTTAGCGACTTCTTCATCGCATCGGGCCTCGGCGTCGGCCTCGAAGGCCAGCTTTTCCTCGGCAACCTCAATCTCGGCGGCTCGGTGGGCCACGTCGATTTCGACGATTTCGACCTCGATGCTACCTCCGCGCAAATCGACGGCGCCTACTTCCTCACGCCAAACTTCGCGATCAACGGCCTTGTCGCATTCAGCGAGGCCGACTTCAGCGGTTCTGACGCGGACTGGACCACGCTCGGCATCGGCGGCGAATGGCGCTTCGACAACTCGCCCTTCAGCATCGACGCCGGCTATCGCAACACCGATTTTGACGGTGACGAAGCTGATACGTGGACTGTCGGCGTCAATTGGGATCTCGGCACAGCGTCCGTGCAAGACCGCACGCGCAACGGCCCTGGTTTCCAAGGCGCGCGCAACATGTTCGACGTGATGTCGGTTTTGTTGCCGTAACATTCAATTCAATAGACGAAACGCCTCGGCTTCGGCCGAGGCGTTTTTGTTTTCGTCGCGTCAATCGCCTCATTTGTCGTGAGAGATAAACGGCGCTTCATGTTTCTGTGCCCGCGCCGCCACAGCGCAATCGAACCAACAGAAAACGTGTCGATTGCCTCTAACGCGCCACGAAGCAGGAACTTATCTACGCGCCAGCCGAGTCTGCGGCTTACCGAAAGGGGAATTCCAATGAACAAGTTTCTGCTGGGCGCCGCTGCGGCGCTCGCACTCACTGCGCCCGGCGTTGCCGCTGCGCAATCCGGTTATGTTGACCTCGGCTATCAATCCACAGAAGCCGATATCGGCGGCGTGGAAGGCGACGCCGACGGCTGGACGGTCGGCGGCGCGGCTGCATTCGGCGGCAACGGCTCGCTTGGCGTGCAAATCGACGGCGTCTTCAGCCAATCCGAAGCCGATGGCGGCGGCGACGTCGACACGTGGAATCTCGGCGGCCACCTGTTCTCGCGCAGCGAAGGCGGCCTGGTCGGCGGCTTCGTCAATCTCGGCAATTCCGACATCGAAGGCGTCGGCGATCTGGACTTCTGGACGGTCGGCCTCGAAGGCCAGCTCTATATGTCGCGCGGCACCGTTGACGGCGCGCTCAGCTATTCGGAAGCCGATGACGTCGATTCCTCGCTCACCGCGGTGGACGTCGGCTACACCCACTTCATCACCGACAATTTCTCGCTCGGCGGCAATGTGGGCTTCGGCCAGATCGACGACGGCACGGATGACGGCGATCTGATGAGCTACGGCGTGGGTGGCGAATTCGCGCTGTCGTCGATGCCGATCAGCATCTTCGGCGGCTGGCAGCATTCCGAAATCGACGACGCGGACGCTGACGCCGACACGCTCGGCATTGGCGTGCGCTACAATTTCGGCGGCACGTCGCTGATCGAGCGCAATCGTTCGGGCGCGAGCCTGGCGCGCGGCGGCGGCCTCGGCCGCTTCGCTGGTCTGCTCTAAGCTCTAGCAAGCCAGAGATGGCAAGGGCCCCGGCTACGGCCGGGGCCCTTTTCATTCTAGGGGGACGCGTTGATTAGTTGCCGAGATGTGCGCCGCCGGAGCCGGTGTCGACGAGGCTTTCCACGCGGCCCGCATCCGCAATCGTGACATCGCCCGAGCTGCGCACTTCGACAGTCGATGCGCCCGCCACGCCGCCAAAGCGCACGCTGCCCGAACCCGAATTGCGCGCGACCAGGCGATCGACGCGTCCGCC
>DASPMA010000435.1:0-2084 GCA_035627335.1 Binatia bacterium | reverse complement strand
CCGCGCCCTTCGCCCAGCAGCAAATTATCCGCCGGCACGCGCACGTTCTTCAGCTCGATTTCCATGTGCCCGTGCGGCGCGTCGTCATAGCCGAACACGGTCAGCGGCCGTTCGATCGTGATCCCCTTAGCATCCAGCGGCACCAGGATCTGGCTCTGCTGCGAGTGCTTCGGATTATCCGGATTGGTCTTGCCCATCAGGATCGCGATCTTACAGCGCGGATCGCCGGCGCCCGACGACCACCATTTGCGCCCGTTGATCACATACTCATCGCCGTCGCGCTTGATCTCGCACTGAATGTTGGTCGCATCCGACGACGCCACACCCGGCTCCGTCATCAAAAACGCTGAGCGGATCTCGCCGTTCATCAGCGGCTTCAGCCACTTGTCTTTGTGCGCGCGCGTGCCGTAGCGCATCAGCACTTCCATGTTGCCTGTGTCGGGCGCCGAGCAATTGAACACCTCGGACGCAAACCCAACGCGGCCCATGATCTCCGCCAGCGGCGCGTATTCGAGATTGGTGAGCTGCTCGCCCTCGAACTCGAACGTTTCGTCCACCTTGGGATGCCCGCTTGACGGCGGCATGAAGAAATTCCACAGCCCTTCCTTCTTGGCCTTGGCCTTCAGGTCCTCGACAACCTGGATCACCTTCCAACGCCCGCCTTCCTTCTGCTGCTTCTCATAGGTCGGCACCGCCGGGATGATGTGTTCGTCCATGAACTTGCTGACGCGGCCGATCCATTCCTTGGTGCGGTCCGAATGTTCGAAATACATCGTGATCTCCGGCGTGCTGGCGCGTTCCGATGGCTCACGCTAAGGCTCCGCGCGCTGAGGAGCAATGCGGGCGATGGAGCTTTCCGCAAGGACACTGGAAAACGCGTGGGTTCGTCTCGAACCCCTGGAGGAACGCCACCGCGCCGAGATGATCGCTGCCGCCGAAGGCGATCCCACCATCTTCCGCCACATGCCCTACCCGGTCGCAACGCAAGGCTTTGCGCCGACTTTCGATTGGCTGCTGAACGAACGCGCGGAAGGCCGCTGGATACCTCACGTGGTCATCGCAAAACATCCTCCCCCGCGTGCGGGGGAGGTCGCGAGCGAAGCGAGCGGGAGGGGCAAGTTGCACGACGGCGCCGACGCGCCCCTCCGTCAGTTCGCTCCGCTCACTGACACCTCCCCCGCAAGCGGGGGAGGAAAAATCGTCGGCCAGTCCTGCTATCTCACCATCCGCCCGCGCGACGCCGGCGTCGAAATCGGCGGCACCTGGTATGTGCGCGAAGCGCAAGGCAGGGCGATCAATCCCGCCGCCAAACTCGCGCTACTAGACAACGCCTTCGCCCAAGGCGCCGAACGCGTGGAGTTCAAGACCGACGCGCTCAACGCCCAATCGCGCGCCGCGCTGACCAAGCTCGGCGCGACCTTCGAAGGCATTCACCGCCGCCACATGCTCCGCCCCAACGGCACATGGCGCGACAGCGCCTATTTCTCCATCGTGCGCGAAGACTGGCCGGACGTGCGCGCGCGGCTAGAGGCCAGGCTCGCGGCGCTCAGCGGGGAACTCTCACATGGATAAGGCCGAGATTCTCGATCGCATCTCCAAGGGACGCACCGACCTCGTCTTCGATCTGCTCGCATTGCCGGATTGGCGGGAAGCGCTCAGCGAGGGCCCGATCAAAGCGCTGCAATGGTTCGTCTACTACGATGACGTGACTGCTCTCAAAGCGGTGCTGAACGCCGGTGGCGATCTCTCCAGCATCGACCTCAACACTGAAATCGGCCACGCTGCGTTCTTCGGGCACTGGAAGGTCTGCGATTTTCTGCTCGCGCGCGGCGCTGATGCGCGCCACGCCAATCCTGACACAGGCGAAACGCCGCTGCACAGCGCTCTCTCGAAGGCGGGCCGGCCATACTACATCTATGTCGTGCGGCTGCTGCTCGCGAACGGCGCTGACCCCAACGCGCGAACCATCCCGGGCGCCGAAACCGGGGCGTTCATGCGCGACGCGCGGACCAAGGGCGAGACGCCGCTACATCGGGCTGCGGCCTTTGCCGATGAAGCAACGATCCAGCTGATGATCGAGCACG
>DASPMA010000434.1:0-2216 GCA_035627335.1 Binatia bacterium | reverse complement strand
CGACTCCAAGCTTGTGCGAGCGTTTTTCGGCTTATTCCCGCCGCTTGGATCTCTCGCCGTGGTCCGTGGAGAACATGACCGCCGAGCTGGAGCGCGTGTATTTCGGCGCTCTGCATCGCACGCAGAAGCTTCGTATGCCCGCCGTGGGAGAGCCGGCATGGATTTCGTGATCGTTGGGCCCGAAAAAACAGGCACCGGCTGGATCGACAGTGCTCTGCGCGCCTGTCTGCCGAATGCGCTGCCAAAGGTAACCAAGGAGACATTCTATCTGGATCGGCTTCATCATCTGGGGCCGCGTTGGCATGCGTCGCTCTATTCGGGCGAAGCGACGCTGCGCGGTGAGGTTTCACCTTCCTACTTCGCCCGGCCCATTGCACGTGAGCGCTTGGCGGCGATCAATCCGGATGCGCGCGTGGTGGTGATGCTCCGAGACCCCTTTGCGCGCATGGCGTCGCACCTGCTGCACATCATGCGGCGTGGTGCGGGCAGTTTGCGTCACAGAGACCTTGGGCTGAACCCGGCGCTTTGGAGCGAGGCGCGTGAATCGTCGCTCTATCAGAGGCATGGCAACGCCTGGCGCGCGGCATTCGGCGCGGAGCGTGTGCTGTTCTTGCGCTACGGCAATATCAGACGCGATCCGGCGCGCATGCTTCAAGCGGTTTGCCGACACATCGGCGCCCCCGCAGAGATCAATCCCATTTGGGCGCGCGAATTCAGCGCAACCCGTGTGTTCGAGTCGGCGACCCCGACCGCGCCTGGGCTTGCGCAATTGGCCTACCGAGTAAGTAGAAGCTTGCAGGCGGTAGGCGCCACCCGGCTGGTTGAAGCAGCGCGGCGTTCCGGGGTGCGCAAACTGTTCGAACGCTCGGGCGAGAGCGTGAAAGGCGCGCGCGCCGAGCTCGAACGACGCCTCCGTGCAGAAGAGAACTTCGACCGCGACATAGAATTTGGCGAAGAGGCTCTCGGCGTGGGGCTCGACGAGTGGCGCACCGGCCGCATGCTCGCGCCCATCGCCTCAGTCCCGGCGGAGGCCGCCAACCGGGCGGAAAGCCCATGGTGAACTCCAGCATTGCGGGCGACGAGGATCGGGCCTTGCGCCACAGAGTCATGGAGACGCTGAAGCCCTTGAGTTTTCTTTGGGGAAGCGCTGGCCTTGCTGTCGTTGTGGGCGCGCTTGGTCAAATCCTCTTTGCGCGTCAACTCGGCCCAGCCGGGTATGGCGTCATCGTGACCGCCAACTCAATCGCGAATTTGCTTGGGCCGTTCGCGGCATTGGGCGTGGGCCTCATGCTGATGCAAAAGTACGGCCGCGAAGGTTGGGCCGCGTTGCGCTGGGTTGCGCCCAGCCTTCGCCTCTATGGCGCGTGCACGTTCATCGCCTTTGTTCTATTTCTTGCCTGGGCGCTTACGGCGATGGACACGCCCGCCGAGCGCTTGGCTGCAGCGTTGCTGCTGCCGCTAGTGGCCGCGTTTGGCGCGATACAGTTGGCGGAAAGCCGGTTTCAGCTTGAGCATCGTTTCTTCCACGTCGCGCGCTGGCAATTGACCAAACACGCCTCGATCTTCGTTGTCGCCGCGGCGACGCTCGCGGGAGGATGGTCGCTGTTGGGCGCGTCGGTGGGACTATTCGTTATCTCCGCCTTGGTCGCCGGCTACGCGTTCTGGGCCGGCGCCGGCATGATGCGGGCTGAATTCGACCTGAAAGGTCATGAGGCAAAGCCCACGAAAGAAGTGGGTGAGCGGCCGAGTTACAAAACGATCTTCCTCGAGGCGTGGCCGTTCGCCGCGACAAGCTTCGGCTTCCTGCTATTCTTCCAGAGCAGCATTGCCGTCGTGCAGGCGCTGGCCGGCACGCACACCGCGGGTGTCTATGGGCTTGCCGTTTCCATCATGACGGCGGCCTACCTGTTGCCAAGAATTCTCTACCGCAAGTTCTTCCTTGCGAAGGTGTCGCGTTGGCATTTTCACGATCGTGGGAAAGTGCAGGCCTTCGTTCACCGCTTGGTGCCGGCAGTGGCGCTCATGTCCATTCCTCTTGCAGCCTTAATCGCGCTCGCCGCGCCTGCGCTGGTGCATCGCATTTTCGGAGCTGAGTTCGCCGCGACCGTACCGGTGCTGCAGGTTCTGGCCATCGCGCTGCCGCTGCGCTTCCTCAGCAGCGGGCTGGCCGTCGCGGCGGTCGAAACAGGCGACGTAAGGGAGCGCGTGTTCTGGCA
>DASPMA010000433.1:0-4035 GCA_035627335.1 Binatia bacterium | reverse complement strand
CGGGGCATCGGCCTCGAACACGCCCGCCGCTACGCCGAGCGCGGCGCCCGCGTCTTCGCCACGGCGCGCAAGCCGGACGAGGCCGGCGATCTTGCCGCCTTGGCCAAGCGCCACGCTCAGGTTGAGGTGCTGGCCTACGATGCGATGGACGATGGCGCACCGGCTGCGTTGAAAGATCGCATTGGCGCCGAGCCGCTCGACCTCATGTTCGCCAACGCCGGCGCGATGGGAACGCGGCGGCAGAGCTTTGGCGATGTCGACACCGCCGCGGTGCTCAACCTCATCCGCGTGAATGCGCTGGCGCCGCTGAAGCTGGCGGAAGCGCTGGTGGACAATGTTGCGCAATCCGAGCGCAGGATCATGGCCTTCCAGACCAGTCTGATGGGCTCGATCGCCGACAACGGCTCCGGCGGCGCCTACGCCTATCGGCTCTCGAAGGTCGCGCTCAACATGGTCGGCAAAGGCGTCGCCAACGACCTGCGTGGCCGCGGCGTCATCGCGGTGTTGTTGCATCCCGGCTGGGTGCGTACGCGCATGGGTGGGCCAGGCGGCAAGATCAGCGTTGAGGAATGTGTCGAAGGCCAGCAGCGCGTTCTCGACGCGCTCACGCCGGAACATAGCGGACGCTTCTACAATTACGATGGGCGCGAATTGCGGTGGTGAAAAACGAAAGCGGCGCCGCCGAGCGGGGACAAGCTGCTCGGCGGCGCCTGCAGGCCTCGCAGCAGGCTGGGTGGGGGACGCACGCGGAGGCCTGGTCCGATTGCGACGGCCGCTCCGCTCAAAATGAAGCCCCCCATTGAGCCCACGAGCGCGGATCGACGCGTCAAAACTGACGTTCGCGAACGCGTCGGAATTCGAGGTTTCGTACTGAAGCGTTTGCCGAAACGCCCCTAGCCCCGGCGACGTTCTTCACATCAGCGATACATGTTCGTGGTCGATTCGCAACATCAATTTGGTCCGGCTTCGGACTTTATTAACGGCGCCGTTGTCGGCGTTGGTTTGCCGTCCTGTGAAAGCAGAATCGCGATCCACAGCGTCGTTGGAAATTGCGCCAATACAATCATCAACATCACCGTGAGCGGCGCCGCGAGAAAAGCGCCGGCGATTCCCCACATCGCGCCCCAAATGGCCAAAGCGAGCAGAACGACGACGGCGGAGAGGTTCAATGAATCTCCTGTCATGCGCGGCTGTACGAAATTGCCGATCAGGAACTGCCAGGCGCTTGTGGCGAGGAAAACGCCAAAAATATGAGGCAGCGACGTGAATTGCACCAGCGCCACCGCAGTGACCACCACGACCGCAACGATCGAACCGATGGTCGGGATGTAGTTGAGGAAGAAAATCACAAACGACCAGAACAGCGCATTCTCAAGCCCCGCGATCAGCAAGGTGGCGTAGGTGAGCCCGGTGATGATGAGGCTGATCACCGTCTGCACCCAGAGGTACTGCTCCATCGACACGCGGATGCGCCGAAACACATCGCGCGCCTGCTCGCGCTGCCGCCCGCTGCCGAAGATGAAGTCGAGCTTCTTGGTCATGAGACCCGCGGCCGGAAACAGGAACGCCAGATAAAGCAGGATGAACATGATGTCCGAGGCGAGATTCTGGAGGCTGGCGCCGACTTGCCTCGCCACATCTTGAGGGTTGAGACGCGCGATGAGGTCGTAAAACGTCGGAATCTGCCCGGCGATGCCGAGCTGCATGTAGATCTCGGCGATGACGTTGTTGAGCCGCGTCTCGTAGCGCGTGAAGTCGGCGCTCATGGCGCTGATGTTGGTCACCACCACAAAGCCGATCAGCGCAACCAGCCCCAGCACGATCACCAGCGCGACCGGCAGCGCCGCCAAGCGCGGCAGGAAGTGCAAGCGCTTGTCGA
Source organism: Binatia bacterium (assembly GCA_035627335.1). GTDB lineage: Bacteria > Pseudomonadota > Alphaproteobacteria > Caulobacterales > Aquidulcibacteraceae > Vitreimonas. The sequence goes on along the minus strand of DASPMA010000433.1, from coordinate 2,156 downwards.
GCGTTTCCGCGAGGCCGTCGATGGCCAGCCACAACAGCAGCGCCAGCGCGAACTGCGTCAGCGGTTCGCGCAGGAAATAGAGCCCGGCCGCGATCACCCCCGCGGCGATGATCCATGTCGCGCCGCGTTGCGATAAGTCCATTCCGGGCCTCCTCTCGGCTTGCGCCGGAAACGCCCAATGCGCCAAGCTGGCAGGCGAAGCAAGGAGACTTGAATGGCGTCCACGATCGAGATCGGCGCGAGCCCGGAAGGGGTGCAATCGATGGCGCTGAAGCGCGCCAATCGCCACGGCCTCATCGCCGGCGCCACCGGCACAGGCAAGACGGTGACGCTGCAAGTGCTGGCCGAAGCGTTCGCGCGCGAAGGCGTCAACGTGTTCGCCGCCGACATCAAAGGCGATCTCTCAGGCTGCGCCGGCATGGATCCGACGCCGCCTGGCTGGGCCAGCGCGCGCGCCGCCGAAATCAACATGCCAATCACGCCGGAAGCGGCGCCTGTCGTGTTCTGGGACGTCTATGGCGAATTGGGCCACCCGGTGCGCACCACGGTGACGGAGATGGGGCCCGTGCTGATGGGCCGCGTGCTCGAAGCCACCGCCGCGCAGGAAGGCGCGCTGACGATTGCCTTTCGCCAAGCGGACGATTGGATCCAGGAGGGCAAGAACGAAGGCCTGCTGCTTGACCTCAACGATTTGCGCGCGCTGTTGACGCATATCTCCGAGAACGCCGACGAGATCGGCAAGAAGTACGGGCTCGTCACGCCGCAATCGATTGCTGCCTTACAGCGCAAGGTGCTGCAGCTGGAGATGGACGGCGCCGACCATTTCTTCGGCGAACCGGCGTTCAAGCTGGAAGAGCTGCTGAAGCCGCGCGAGGACGGCAAAGGCACGGTGCACGTGCTCGCGTCCGAACGCCTGGTGCAGAGCCCGCGGCTCTATTCCGCCTTCCTACTCTGGCTGATGAGCGAGTTGTGGGAAGAGCTGCCGGAAGTCGGCGATCTCGATAAGCCCAAGCTGGTCTTCTTTTTCGACGAAGCCCATCTTCTCTTTCGCGATGCGCCGAAAGAGCTGGTCAATCGCGTCGAGCAAGTCGTGCGTCTGATCCGCTCCAAGGGCGTCGGCATCTATTTCGTCACGCAATCGCCTGCCGACGTGCCGGAGATCGTGCTTTCTCAGCTTGGCAACCGTTTCCAGCACGCGCTGCGCGCCTACACGCCCAGCGACCAGAAAGCCGTCCGCGCCGCCGCGCAAAGCTTCCGCGCTAACGAAAATGTGGACGTGGCGAAGGAGATTCAGGAACTCGGTGTGGGCGAGGCATTGGTCTCGACGCTCGATGAGAAAGGCGCGCCCACGCCCGTCGCGCGCACGAAAATCCGCCCGCCCAACTCGCACGTCGGCCCGATCCTGCTCGCAGAACGCCAAGCGCTCATGCGCGCGAACACGGCGGGACGCGTCTACGAAAAAGCGGTCGATCGCGAAAGCGCGCACGAAATCCTCGGCCGCCGCGCCGCCCAGCTCGCCGAAGCGGAAGCGCGCGAGGAAGAGCGGGAAGCTCGGGAAAGGGAAGCGTCGCGATCAAGCCGGGCGCCGCGCGGCACGGGCGGCGCCACGCGATCGCGCAGCACGCGCTCTTCTTCGCGCACCACGCCGCTCGAACGCCAAGGCGGCCGCGTCGCCAGCGGCGTGCTCAACACCATCGCCCGCGAACTAATGCGCGGCATCCTCGGCACGCCGACGCGCAGACGGCGGCGTTAGGACGAAGGCACCGGAGCGCCGGCGTCGCGCAGGGCTTTCGAGAGCTTCCGGAAGAGATTTGGATGGTACCGCGCACTATCCGGATCATTGCTAACGGTGGAAGCCGTGAGTCGATCACCAGCAATCTTGATGTGGCCGGTGGCCTCGTCGTACCAAATCCGCACTTCGAGTTGGATTGACTTCGGTAGCATCCCAAACCCTCTGTGAAAGCGGAGTTCTAACATGATCGAACTTGTCATCGATATGCGGCGCAAGGATCTGGGCGGCTTCGAAGTCGGGCGCGTGCTGCCGTACGCCAAACGGCGCATGGTCGGGCCGTTCGTGTTCTTCGATCACATCGGCCCGGCGACGTTTCAGCCGGGCTTCCCACGCAGCGCCGACGTGCGTCCGCATCCGCACATCG
>DASPMA010000432.1:0-4248 GCA_035627335.1 Binatia bacterium | reverse complement strand
CGCTTGACGAAGACGTCAACGCAAAGCCCCCGGGCAGTGATTGCGGTAATTGCGCTTGGACTAACGCTGGATCGATGGTCGTTCCGCCGCCGCCTTGGAGGGCCTCGGCTTGCCGCTGCAATTCCCCGATATCGACAGCGCCGCCGCCCGGCAGCGTGACATGGCCCTCCGCCGGCGACGGGCCGTTCTGCCCGAATGTGTAGGTGGGCGGCGCATAACCCGGGATCATGCCGCGCACCGCGCCCATCACCACGCTCAGCACAATGGCCACCACGATGCAGACAATGATGATGGTGACGAAATAGCCGACGCGCTTGTCCTGCGGCGTCTTCATCATTCTCGGTAAGCCGATGAAAAGCAGCACAAACGAGTAGAGACCGACGATGGCGAGGATCGCCAGAGCCGGAAGGATTGTGAATACGCCAGCCAGGAAACCTGCTGTGGAGCTGTAAGCAGCGAGCTTGTGCGCTTGGCCGATATCCTGCTGCGAGCCGAAATTCGGCGCGAGCATGTTGGTAACGAAGGCAAGCGTGAAGACGCCTACGAGCGCCATCACGACTTGAATCACAGCGCCGATGAGGCCGGGCGCCAAGCCAATCTTGAATCCCATGACCCCGATGAGGGACATGCCGATGAAACTGCAAATCGCCGACAGCGCCGCGAGCGGCAGAACATAGCCCACATAAATCTGGTTCACGTCCGCGGGCTCGGTTGCGATCTGATCCCATTCCTTCTGTGGCTGAAGAAGGATGTTCTTCGCGCGCTCGACGATATTTGGCGCGGCTGTGTTTGTGGGATCGATGGTCATGAAGCTCTCCCCTGCGCTCGATTCGCCGGATGCTAGGCGCGCAGGCGCCCCTGTCCACCGGGAATCAGGACACGCAGCCCGCCAGGGCGAACAAAACGATCAAGGCGACCAAGCCGCCAATCGTTACGGCCGCGGTATAGCCGGTCGCGGTTTCCTTCGGCGCGCGCATCAGGATCGGTAATCCACGATACATCAGATACACCATCGCCGCGAGTGCGATCAGCGATAGCCACCAGAGCGGGGGCCAAAGGCTGAAGAAGCCGGAGAGAAACGCAGGCGTCAGCGAGTATGCAGCGATCTTCTGCGCGCCGAGTTCATCCTTGTCGGCTTCGAACGTCTCAGCGAGCACGTTGACGAGGACGCCGAGGAAAAACACGAGCGCAATCGAAACCAGCCAAGTGACCACGGCGCGGATCACTGCCTGGCCGAAATCGACTTGCAGCGCATAATTGAACAATGACTGGCCGATCAGGTCGCACAGCGGCGGAATGGCGGCGAGCGGCGCGGTGTAGCCAATCAGGATGTTCGGAATTGTCGTTTCTTCCGCCTTGATCTGGTCCCACTCCTTGCGCGGCTCGCGCAAGAGGCCGTAGGCGCGAGAGAGAATGAACTCGGACTTGCGGATTGCCTGCTGCGCACGCTCACGCGCGTCGTCCAGGGAAAAGCGCCTCGGCGCGCTGCGGCTCTCTTTCTCATGCTCGGCGGACATTCGGCGAACCTAGCCGTTTTGGGCGCGCTTGGCCAAGGCCCGTGGAGTATGATCCGGCAGCCGAATCTCTCGATGCGAGGTCGCATGACGGCTTATGACGTGTTCATTTCTTATGCGCGCGCTGACACGGCGCGCGCTCGGATGATTCGCGACCGCCTGGCGGCGCTTGGCTTGAGCGTCTTCTTCGATACCGAAGGCATCGATACGGGCGAGGAATTTCCCGTCATCATCGACCGCGCCGTGAAAAGCGCAAAGTGTGTCTTGGGGCTGTGGAGCCGCAACGCCTTTGCAGGACGCTGGGTGCGGATCGAGAGCCGCATCGGCCTCGACCAAAACAAGCTGGCGCCAGCGTTAATCGACGGAATGCGGCCCGAAGATCTGCCGGCCGAGTTTTACAACGTCAATGTCGTTTCTCTCGCGGACTATCATGGCCAGGACGGGCACGAAGGCTGGGGCCGTGTCCTGCGCGCGATCGGCAAGCGCGTCGGCCGCAACGATCTCGCTAGCGCACCTGCCAAGAACGCTCCACTGATCTCGTCGCCTTCGACGCTAATTCGAATCAAGGAACTCAATCCCGTTTACATGGCGGGGGCGGGCTTGGCGCTGATCGTGGGCGTCTCGATTTTTCAAAGCATCAACGCGCCATCCGCTACGCAAAACCGCTTCAATGCCCCGGTCTTCACGGCGGAAGCCGCCGCAAGCACTGCGGACATCACCGGACGCTGGGGCGGTGTCTACACCGAAGCCGGCCGCGAAACGCGCTTTGAACTTCATCTGCAACGCGGCGAGGATGGCGCCTTCAGCGGCAGCGTCTCGGAGCAGGATATTTACGGCATCAGCGGCGGCGGCTTCACCGCGGAGATTAGCGGCGAGGTGCTGGCCGATGGCGTGGTGCGCTTCACCAAGACTTATCCGGCTGGCTCGATTGCGATGCGTCCTGTCATCTACGAAGGACGCCTCTCCGCCGACGGCCGCACCATCGCCGGCAGTTGGGACACGGGCACGCTGCATGGGCCGTTTCAGATGGAGAAACTATAAGGCAGTAGGCGAGTAAGGCAGTAAGACAATAGGCGACGAAGCCTCGGACAGAACATACTGCCCTACTCCGTATTGCCTTATTCCCCTAGGCCTTGAACGGATCGCGCATGAGGATGACGTCCTCGCGCTCCGGGCTCGTCGACACCAGCGCCGCGGGACAGCCGATCAGCTCTTCGATGCGGCGGATGTATTTGATCGCATTCGCCGGCAGGTCCTTCGACGAGCGCGCGCCCCGCGTGACTTCCTTCCAGCCGTCGAGCGTTTCGTAGACTGGCTGCACGGCTTCCTGGTCCTTCACGCCGGCGGGCAGATAATCGATCGTCTTGCCGCCCAATTTGTAGCCGGTGCAGATTTTCACTTCGTCGAAGCCGTCGAGCACGTCGAGCTTCGTGAGCGCGATCCCGTCGGCGCCGGAGAGCGTGACGCTTTGCCGGACCAGCACCGCATCGAACCAGCCGCAACGGCGCGGACGTCCGGTGTTGGTGCCGAACTCATGGCCGACCTTGCCGAGGCGCTGACCGACGTCATCCTTCAGCTCAGTCGGAAATGGTCCTGCGCCGACGCGCGTTGTGTACGCCTTCACCAAACCCAGCACATACGTGATCTTGCGCGGACCGGCGCCCGATCCCGCCGCCGCCTGCCCTGCCACGACGTTCGACGAGGTCACGAACGGATACGTGCCGTGATCGACATCCAGCAGCACGCCCTGCGCGCCTTCGAACAAGACGCGCTTCGAATCCTGAAAGGCCGCATCCAGCACGCGCCATGCCGGCTGCGCGTACGGCAGGACCTTCGGCGCAATCTCCCGCAACTGCTTCTTCAACGCCTCGACATTGATTTCTTCGAGCCCAAGCCCCTTGCGCAGCGCATTGTGGTGCACAGTGAGGCGCTCGATCTTCCACGCAATCGCCTCGGCGTCAGCGAGATCCGCCACGCGCAGCGCGCGCCGGCCCACCTTATCTTCGTATGCTGGGCCAATGCCGCGCCTCGTCGTGCCGATCGAGGCTGCGCCGGCCTGCGCTTCGCGCGCCGCATCGAGATCGCTGTGGAATGGCAGGATGAGACAGGCTTGATCCGACAGCACCAGCTTGTCCGGCGTGATCTTCACGCCTTGCGCTTCGATCTTGGCGATCTCTTCCGAAAGCGCCCACGGATCGACGACAACACCATTGCCGATAATCGACAGCTTGCCCTGCACCACGCCCGACGGCAGCAGCGCCAGTTTGTACGTGGTGTTGCCGACCACCAAAGTGTGGCCGGCATTGTGCCCGCCCTGGAAGCGCACCACGACGTCAGCGCGGTGCGCCAGCCAATCGACGATCTTGCCTTTGCCCTCGTCGCCCCATTGGGCGCCGACGACTACCACGCCGGACATCATGTGCTCCTTGACCCGCGGTGCATCGCGCAAACGGGCCGACTCGGCAAGCGCGGGCTCTGCCTCAGTCTGCAGGATCGGCGAAAGCGTAGACGCGGCCAGTGAGATCGGCGGTGAAGACTCGCCCGCGCCCCGTTGCGGCGGCGGCGGCAAAGCCGTAGAGGCCGCGCTCGGGCCGCTGCGATTCGTAGAGCCAGCGCAGCTCGCCCGTTTCGCGGTCGATCGCCGCAAAACCACCGGCGCGAGGCGCCGAGTAGGCGCCGCCGACGACGCCGGCGTAGATATGCTGGCGGCCCACCGCGACGCGCGGCCACGTGC
>DASPMA010000431.1:0-2861 GCA_035627335.1 Binatia bacterium | reverse complement strand
GACTGCATCGCCGGCATCGCGGTGAACGCGCTGGGCCATGCCCCGCCGGTGCTGCAGAAGGCGCTGAGCGAGCAGGCCGCGAAGCTCTGGCACACCTCGAACATGTTCAAGGTGAAGGGCCAGGAGGACTTGGCGGCGAAGTACACGCGCGATTGCTTCGCGGACGTGGTGTTCTTCACCAACTCCGGCACCGAAGCGATCGAAGGCGCGTTGAAGACGGCGCGGAAATATCACTCAGCCAACGGCCATCCCGAGCGCGTCGACATCATCGGCTTCGAGGGCTCGTTCCACGGCCGCTCGTATGCCGCGATCAATGCGTCGGGCAATCCGAACTATCTTGAAGGCTTCGGCCCGCGCCTGCCGGGCTTCCTGCAGGCGAAGTATAATGACTTTGAGTCGGTGAAGGCGCTGGCCGGGCCGACGACAGCGGCCATCATCATCGAGCCGGTGCAAGGCGAAGGCGGCGTGCGCGCGGCGAGCGACGATTTCCTGCGCGGCCTGCGCAAGCTCGCCGACGACGGCGGCTTTCTGCTCATCTTCGATGAAGTGCAGTCCGGCGCGGGCCGCACCGGCAAGATGTGGGCGCATGAATGGTCGGGCGTCACGCCGGACATCATGGCCGTGGCCAAAGGCGTGGGCGGCGGGTTTCCGATGGGCGCCTTCCTGGCGACCAAGGAAGCGTCGAAGGGGATGGTCAAAGGCGTGCATGGCACGACGTTCGGCGGCAATCCGTTGGCGATGGCGGTCGGCAACGCTTGCTATGACGAATTGTCGAAGCCTGAGTTCGTGCAGCGCGTGAACACGGTCGCGAATTTTCTCGGCCAGGCGCTGGAGGGCCTCAAGGACCGCCATCCCGATCTCGTGGTCGAGACGCGCGGCAAGGGCATGCTGCGCGGGCTGAAGCTGAAGATCGATCCCAAGGCGATCCAGGGCAAATTGCGCGACCGCAAGGTGCTGGTGGGCGTGGCGGGCGACAATGTGCTGCGCTTGGCGCCGCCGCTGGTCATCGATGAAGCGCAGATCAGCCAGGCGATCGACGCGATCGATGCGGTGCTGGCGGCGCAAATGGCCGAGGCGGGGGCGTGAGCGCGCGCTTGCGCCACTTTCTCGACATTAGCGCACTCAGCAAGCATCAGCTGCGCGCGATTTTGGATGAAGCGCACCGGCGCAAGAACAAGCGCATTGGCTGGCCGAAGGCAAAGCCGGACGAGGATCGTCCGCTCGATGGCCACGCGCTGGCGATGATCTTCCAGAAGAACTCCACCCGCACGCGCGTGTCGTTCGAGATCGGCATGATGCAACTCGGCGGATCGAGCATCGTGCTCGACGCGAACGCCATGCAGCTGGGGCGCGGCGAGACCATTGAAGACACCGCGCGCGTCTTGTCGCGCATGGTCGATGCGGTGATGATCAGGGCGCACAATCATCGGGACGTGGTAGAGTTCGCCGCCGCGAGCGATGTGCCGGTGATCAACGGTCTCACCGAACTCTCGCATCCGTGTCAGATTCTCGCCGACATCATGACGATCGAGGAATGGCATGGCGCGATCGACGGCAAGACGATCGCGTGGGTTGGCGACGGCAACAATGTCTGCACCTCGTTCGTGCACGCGGCCGAGAAGCTAGATTTCAAACTGCGCATCGCCACGCCCCCGGCTTATGCGCCGCGGCCCCAGGAAGTAGCGGTCGCGAATTCCGCCGGCGCGGACATCGAAGTATTTACCGATCCGAAGCGCGCTGTTGAGGGGGCCGACGTCGTGGTCACCGACACCTGGGTGTCCATGGGCGATCCGGACAGGGATGCGCGCATGGCCGCGTTTCCGTCGTTCACCGTGGATGAAAAGCTGATGCATCGCGCTGCGAAGAATGCGGTGTTCTTGCACTGCTTACCCGCGCATCGCGGCGAAGAGGTGAGCGGCGCCGTGATCGATGGCGAGAGTTCCGCGGTGTGGGACGAGGCGGAGAACCGCATCCACGCGCAGAAGGCGGTGCTGCTGTGGTGCTTGGGGATGATGCCCGGCGGCGTTTGATGTTTGCTAGGCGCACCCCCATGTTCCTCGATCAATGACAAACCTGGCGGCCGCCGCTGACGATCTCGTCGCATCTTTCAGCCTCGACGGTGCGCCCGTGCGCGGCCGCATCGTGCGCTTGGGCGAAGCCGCGCTCGATCCGATCTTGCACCGGCACGCGTATCCTCGGCCAGTTGCGATGCTGCTCGGCGAAGCGCTGTCGCTGGCGGCGCTGGTCGGCTCGCTGCTGAAAGCTGAGGGCCGGCTAGTCGTGCAGGCGCAGAGCGAAGGGCTCGTGCCGCTCTTGGTCGCCGAGCACAGCGATGGCGGTTTGCGCGGATATGCGCGACTGGCCAATGGTGCTGCGGAGAAGCTGGCGGGCGCACACCGCGTTCCGCCGGCGGATTTGCTCGGCGCCGGTCATCTGGTGATGACGCTCGACCAAGGCGAAGAAAAGACCGCTTATCAGGGCGTCGTCGCGCTCGATGGCGCGACGCTCGCAGAATGCGCGGAGAACTATTTCCGCGTGAGCGAGCAAACGGACACAGGCATTCGTCTGGCCGTCGGCGAAGTGGTGCGGGGAAGCGAGCCGTCGCTTTGGCGCGCGGGCGGGATGTTGATGCAGCGAATGGCCGGCGATCAGGCGCGCGGGGAAACGGCCGACGATTGGCCGCGGGCCTCGCACCTGTTCGCGACCCTGACCGATGCGGAGCTGATCGATCCGACTTTGCCGGCGGATCGCTTGCTTTATCGGCTCTTCCATGAAGAGGGCGTGCGGATGGTCGCCCCGGTCGCGCTCGAAGATCGCTGCACCTGCGATGAAGATCGCCTCACCGCGGTCATGGCGCAGTT
>DASPMA010000430.1:0-10359 GCA_035627335.1 Binatia bacterium | reverse complement strand
CTGGGACAATTGGGGCCGCTCGCTGATGTCGGGCGTGATCGCGGCCGTCGCTGAGACGGCGCCGAAGAGCGAGCGCCATTTCGGCAAGGTCCGCGAAATCCTGATGAGCGACGACGCGGTTTATAATCTCGCCGCGCTGATCGAGAACCACGACGATCTCAACCGGCTTTCGAAGCAGAATATCAGCTCGTTCCTGCCGATCACCGAACAAACCCGCTCGGGCATCCTCTCGACGGCGCAGAGCTATCTGAAGGTCGTTAACTCGGACTCGGCGCTCCGCTCGCTGTCGAAGTCGACCATTTCGCTCGATAGCGTCCGCAAGGGCGATCCGATGACGATCTACATTGTCATCCCGCCGGACAAGCTCGAAAGCCACGGCGCGCTGCTGCGCCTGTGGGTCGGCGCGTTGATGTTGACGGTGATGGGCCGCAAGCGCCGCCCGAAGCGCTCGACGCTGTTCCTCTTGGACGAGTGCGCCCAGCTCGGCGAGTTCGGCCCTTTGCGTCAGTCGATGACGCTGTTGCGTGGCTACGGCCTGCAGGTTTGGCCGTTCTTCCAGGATCTGTCGCAGCTGCAGCGGCTCTATCCGAAGGACTGGCGCACGATCTTCAACAATGCGGGCGTGTTCCAGCTGTTCGGCGTCGCCAATCATTTGATGGCGAAGGAGTCGAGCGACCTCATTGGCGACGTTGATGCGGACTTGCTGCGCAACATGGCCAAGGATCGCCAGATCATCGCGGTGTCAAACGAGAAGGCGATCAGCGCGCGCATCCCGGACTATCTGGTCGATGCGCCATTTGCCGGCCAGTTCGACCCGAACCCGATGTTCGAGCCCGACCCAGGCCCGCGCAAACGCCCAACCCGCGCGCGCTGAGATCCGGACCAGCAAAGAAAAAGCGCCTGCCCCTCGGAGGAAGAGCAGGCGCTTCGCGCTGAGCGGGGACGTGCTCTCAGAAGGTCCCGCTCAGCTCGACGATGAACCATGGCGCGTTGGCGAATGCGCGCTCCCGCAAGTCGCGGCTTACCAGCGTGCCGCTGCGGTCCGGATCGAAGAAGCGGCGGTCGCGGTTCACATTGCCGTCGAACGCGTTCGCCGCCCACAAGCGCAGCTTCATGTTGTTCGGCAGAGCTGTCGTTTCGACCCAAAGGTCGATCCATGGGCCTTCCTCGTTCGTGTCGATCTCGTTCAAGCGATACGCCTGGAATTCGCCCTGCTTGAAGGCCTCCACGCCCCACGAGAACCGCCACGAATTGATGTCTTGCCGGAAACTGATCGAGACTTCCGATTCCGGCGTGTACGAAATGACGCGCGCTTCGCCGGTAACTGGATCTTCGACTTCGGTGTCGCGCAGATAGCCGCGCACTGTGAGGCGGCTGCCCGGAATGAAGCTGATCGGAGTCGAGAGATTGACGTCGAGCTGCGTGATCTCGCCATCGCCGATGTTGCCCGGCGCGTCGAACGTGATCTCCATGGTTTCGTCGCCAATGATGAGCGGATCCTCATTCGGATTGGGCACTGTCGCCGTGATCGGCACGAGGTCGGCCACATCGGTGATCCGGTGATGCGCCAGCGTGAGGCTTAGCGCTGCCGGCCCGAAACGTAGATCGGCGCCGAGTTCGGCGATCCATGCATTCTGCGGCGTCAGATCGGGGTTGCCGCCCGCGATCAGCGCGTCGGCGACGGCGGCCGCCGAGACGAAGTCGCCGAAGTCGAGCTGGCCGACATCGCGATAGATGCGGATACGCCCTTGGTTATTGCCGCTGAATGTGCGCGACAGCTGCACGGACGGTTTCCAGAACGACAGCTCCACTTCCTGGTTGGTCTGGCCGGTGAACGTGAGCGTGGACGTTTCCCACGCAAGCCGCGTTTCCAGGGACCACGCATCCGCCGGCCGCCAGGTGTGAGAGCCGAAGAACTCCGCGCGCTCTTCTTCGACCAGCACGTTGGAGTCGGGAATGACGATGGGCGTGCCGTTCTGGATGAACGACAGTTCTTGATCGAGCGTGTTGAACGCGCCTTCGCCGCCGAATTCGATGCGATGCCTCTCGCCGAGGGGGCGTGCGAGCGTGGCTCGGGCGATCGTCTCGCCAGTCTCCTGCACGACATCCTGCACATACGTGAAGCTCTCGGCGGGATCGACGTAGTCGATATTGTCACCGACTTCTTCGCTCTCGTATGTGCCCCGATTGGCGAGGCCGATCAGAGCCAGCGTCCACGGACCAAAGTCGCGATCATAGTTGAGGCCCACCTCGTAACCGAAGCGCTCCTCCTTGAATTCAGTAAGCAGGTCGACGAGGGGATCGCCCGAGGGTGTGGTGTGGATGAAATCGTTGTCGGCGCCGAAGCGCCACGCATTCAGTTGCGTGTTCGCGCCAAGCCGTCCACCCATCAGCGGAAACGCGATGTTGCCGTTGAGCGTGGCTTCGCGGAAATCGCGCGGCGAGGGCGTGTCGACGTCGCGGACATGCACCGTGGCCGGCTCGCCGGGCGCTGGCGGTTCGTAGACGCGCCGCCATCCCGGCAGATCGCGATACTGGCTGAAGATCGAACCGCCGATGCCGTACTCCACTTGGCCGTTGCGCCCGCTGTACGAAACCTCGCCGCGTGGCGCGGCCACGTCCCGCGAGGTGTATTCGAAGCCGGCCTCGTAAACGCCGCTTCCGGCGGTGGGAGTGCGCACGACATTCAGCAGCATGGCTTGGCCGGAAGCGTCGCCTGCAACGGCGGCACCGCGCAGGACCTCCAGACGCACGACCTGGTTCGCCGGAATGCGCGATAGAATACCGTCAACCGACTGACTCTTCGTGCTTGGGCGCAGGCCGTCGATCAAGAGATTGCCGACGGCGCCGGAAAAGCCCCGCCGGTCGGCGCCGCCATCAAGCGAGAAGCCGGGCACCTGACGCACCATGTCGAGGGCGGTCTGCGGATTGTACTGCGCGAAGAATTCCGGCTCGTAGACGAGGCGATCGGAAGAGGACGTCGTTGGCGTAGCTGTAGCCGGCGTTTCATTCTGCGGCGGCGTTTGCGCGTACGCGGCGCCAGTGAGCGCCAAGGCCGACGCCATTGTTCTGAAGAGCATCTCCCCCTCCGGTGCGCCGTCTCCCGCGGCGTACGTTGTTCCCGCCGATTTTGTGCGGTGTCGTTGATTGCTGGATGATTTCAGCAGCAGCGATGGATGCGACCGCTGCTGTCTTTTTCAGGGCAGACGCAGCGGCTTGCGACGAAGCCGCTTGGGCGTGCGACGATCTGAGAAAAGAAAACGCCGCCGGGGCGGACCCCGACGGCGTTTCCGTATCAAATGGAAAGGAGCGACTAGCGCTTCTTGCCCTTTTTGGCCTTGCCCGCGGACTTCGCAGCCTTAGCCTTCTTTTTCGCAGCCATAGTATCAACCTCCCCAGACATTGGGATGATTAACGTTCTGCGTCGATTCTCTGAAAAGTAAATGCATGCCGTTCGAGCTACATCCCGCCGATCGTTAGGCCGGTGATGTAGAGTGTCGGTTGTCCAACACCGACCGGCACGCTCTGACCGCCCTTGCCGCACGTGCCGACGCCCTCATCGAGTTTGAGATCGTTGCCGACCATTTTGACGCGCGTGAGTGCGCTCGGACCATCGCCGATCAGCGTCGCACCTTTGATCGGCGCTTTGATCGTTCCGTCTTCGACCAGGTAGGCTTCGGTGCACTGGAAGACGAACTTGCCGGAGGTGATGTCAACCTGACCGCCTCCGAAATTAACCGCGTAAACGCCGCGCTTCAGGCTCTTCAGGATCTCGTTCGGCTCCTTGTCGCCCGCGGTCATGAAGGTGTTGGTCATGCGCGGCATCGGCCGGTGCGCATAGCTTTCGCGCCGGCCATTGCCGGTCGGCGCGACGCCTGAGAGACGCGCGTTCATGCGGTCCTGCAGATAGCCTTTGAGGATGCCGTCTTCGATCAAAACGGTGCGGCCGGTTGGCGTGCCTTCGTCGTCGATCGTTAGAGAGCCGCGCCGATTTTCGAGCGTCCCGTCATCCACAACTGTTACACCGGGTGCGGCAACGCGCTCGCCAATCATCCCTGCAAAAGCGCTGGTGCCTTTGCGGTTGAAGTCGCCCTCGAGGCCGTGGCCGACTGCTTCGTGCAGCAACACGCCCGGCCAACCCGGCCCCAGCACCACATCCATCTCGCCCGCGGGAGCTGGAATCGCGTCGAGATTCACCAGCGCTATTCGAAGCGCCTCGTCGGCGAGCTTCTTCCAGCGCTCCGGCGCGATGAAGATTTCATACGGCTCGCGTCCCCCGGCGCCGGCCGAGCCAGACTCGCGCCGGCCGTCGCGCTCGACGGTCACCGACACGTTGATCCGCACCAACGGGCGATGATCTGTCAGCTTCGCGCCATCGGGGCGCAGGATGGTGAGGCCGCGGCGCGCGCCGGTCAGCGTCGCCGCCACTTGCACCACGCGCGGATCGCGCGCGCGGCAGTAGGCGTCGATCTCCGCCAACAAACCGGTCTTGTCGGTGAACGAGGGCGCTTCGATCGGATCGAAGTCGGCATAGAGCTGGCGGTTCACCTTGGCCGGGCTCACGTCGAGCGCGCCGTCGTGCCCCAGCTTCACGGCTGACGCCGCCTCGGCGGCGCGCGCGACAGCATCCGTTTCCAGTACGCTCGCATGGCCATAACCGGCGCGTTCGCCGGCCACGATGCGCAGGCCGAAGCCTTGGGTAGCGTCGAAGGTCGCCGACTTCAGGCGCCCGTCATCCCAGAAGAAGCTCTCGCTGCGGCTGTCTTCGACGAACAGTTCGCCGTCGTCCGCGCCCTTGGCTGCGTCGGCCAGAATCTGACCGGCGGCGTCCCAGTCCATTTCGGCGGCGGTGTCGGCGGGCGCGCGTAGGCCGTCGGCCATGGTGTCTCCTTTGACGGTGTGTGTCCGGCTCATATAGGGGGCGAGTCGCCTCGTGGCGTCTCAGCGGGCCACCGTGCCGCAGAATTAAGGCGTTGCTTGGCTGTCCAATACGGTCGCGAGATGATCGCGCCGGCCGCGGGCGAACCGGGCTAGTTCCGCGTTCGCCGGACCCCAGTCTGGCTGTATTTCGAGCGCCGTCGAATAGTCTTCGTACGCTCCGCGCAGGTCGCCTAGCGATTCTCGCGCCGCGCCTCTGTTGAAGTAGGCCTTGTGCGGCTCGGCGACGCCGAGGCTCATCGCCGTCGTGAAGGCGGCGATGGCTTCGCCGTAGCGCCGGAGCTGCAGCAGGGCGGTACCGCGATTCAGGTGGGCCTCGGCGTTGTTCGTGTTCTGGCCGACCGCCGTGTCGAAATCGGCCAGCGCCAAGTCGAACTCGCTGCGCCGGAGCCTGATGACGCCGCGGTTGATCGTGATCTGTTGGGCGCCGCTGCTGCTGAGGTGGGGGTAGCGCAGCGCACGCGTGCATTCCTCAACCGCCCGGTCGCTGGTGTCGCCGCTGAGGGCGGCTTGCACGCACCGCTGCGCGTGAGCGTCGCCGCCAATGATCTGAATAGCCTGCGGCGCCTGAGCCTGCGCCGGGCTGCACACGAGGCATGCCGCCGCCGCGAGAGCAAGCACGCAACGCCTTGGAAGCGGCCGACGGCCCATGCTAGCACCCCACCCGAATGCTTGATTACCGAACAGCAAGGCGCGGTCGAATGCCGCGCCGCCGGACTATAGGCGGCGCAGCCGGAGCGCGCCATACCGGCCGCTGACTCTCAGGGAGGAGTGCGTGAATCGAGGGGCAATGATCTTGGCAGGCGCGGTCGCGAGCATGTTGCCGGCCGGCGTCGCGCACGCTTTGGTCGGCGCGCCGGAAGATCGCGCCATGCACTTGCAGCCGGCCGCGACCGAGATCATGCGCGAAATCACCAGCTTTCACGATTTTCTGTTGGTCCTTATCGTCGCGATCTCGGCTTTCGTGCTTGGCCTGCTGGTATGGGTGATCGTGCGCTACAATCGGCGCGCCAACCCGACGCCGAAGAAATTCACGCACAACATGCTCGTCGAAGTGATTTGGACGATCGTGCCCGTGCTCATCCTCGTCGCCATCGCGTGGCGGTCGTTCCCGCTGATCTACGAACAAGAGCGCATCCCCGGCAACGCAGAGCTGACGCTCAAAGTGACGGGCAATTCCTGGCGCTGGGATTTTGAGTATCCGGACCAAGGGGTGCGCCTCACCGCCAACTTGCTCGACGAGGAAACCGCGCTCGCGCAAGGACGTCCTTATCTGCTCGCGACGGACGCCCCGCTCTATGTGCCGGTGGATACAACGGTGCGCGTGCTTGTCACCTCGAACGACGTGATCCACGCCTTCGCCGTGCCTGCGTTCGGCGTGAAAGAGGATGCGATCCAAGGCCGCGTGAACGAGACTTGGTTCAACGTCGAGCGCGAAGGCGTCTATTACGGCCAGTGCTCGGAATTGTGCGGCATCAACCACGCCTACATGCCGATCGAAATCCACGCAGTGAGCCGCGCCGAGTTCGATCAATGGGTGGCGTCGCAAGGCGGCACTGTCGCCACAGCCGAGCCGCCGGAAGGCCAACAGGCGCCGCCAGGGGAAACGGCGCCTGAGACGCAAGAGCCGGCGGCGCCAGCAGCGACGCCAACTCGCTGACATCCTCTTAGCCGACGCGGAAGCGGGCGAGTTCCGTGCGTGGCTCGTCCCAAGTGGGGGCGAGTTCGGCGGCGCGCCTGTAATCGCGATAGGCTTCGCGAACTTGCCCGAGTTCTTCGTGGGCGACGCCTCGATTATAGTAGGCCCGTGACGGGTCTTCCGGATTGAGCGCAAGGCCGCGATCGATTGCGGCGATTGCCCCGGCATAGTCGTGCTGGACCAACAAGACGGCGCCGCGGTTGATATGGCCTTCCGCAAGCGTTGGTTCGAGAGCGAGCGCCTGGTCGAAGTCCGCGAGCGCGCGATCATAGGTCCCGCGGTTCATGAAGATGATGCCGCGGTTGACGTAGGTGCCGGCTCTGTTGTGGGTGTCGAGGCCTTCGCCGAGTGCGCCGGTGCATTCATCGATGGCCCGTGACGAACTGAGTTCATTGCGAGCGTGGTCATAGCACGCCGAAGCGAGGCTCCCGGCCACAACCGTGACAAAGCCGCTGGCCGGGGTCGCGAACGGCGCGGCCGCGAGCAGTGTAGCGAGAGCGAACGAAGCGTGACGCATCTGATCCTCCCTTGATGCCCCGGAAGGCTCGCGCCGGGTCTTGCGCCGCTCAATTCACGATTCGCTGAGCCGGGCGGCTTTGCGACCGGCGGCAGGGGTCTGCCGCCCTTGGAACGAGGCGCCCCTCCTGCTAGCACCCGGCCTTGAGTCTTTGGACGTTTTGCCGCGCCGAACCGGTATGGGCGGCGGGTCCGGCGCGCGCCATACGGGGCGAGCCGAGAAAGCCTTGGGACGACGATAGATGACGGCTGAAACCGCTCACGCACACGATGATCACGACCACCGCCCCAGCCTCTATGACTGGAAGCGCTGGGTCTATTCGACGAACCACAAGGACATCGGCACGATGTACCTGGTGTTCGCGATCATCGCGGGCCTGATTGGGGGCGCGCTCTCGGGTCTCATCCGCTGGGAACTGGCCGAGCCGGGCATCGGCGTGCTGACGCAAATGCCGTGGATCGCCGACGTCGACGCGGCCAAGCACTATTACAACAACATCGTCACCATGCACGGCCTGATCATGATCTTCTTCATGGTCATGCCGGCGATGATCGGCGGCTTCGGCAATTGGTTCGTGCCGCTAATGATCGGCGCGCCCGACATGGCGTTCCCGCGCATGAACAACATCTCGTTCTGGCTGTTGCCGGCTTCGTTCACGCTGGCGATTATTTCGATGCTGGTGCCGGGCAACGGGACGTATCCGGGCTTTGGCGGCGGCTGGACGCTTTATGCGCCGCTCTCGACATCGATGGCGCACCATAGCGGTCCGTCGATGGACCTGTTGATCCTGTCGCTGCACATCGCGGGCGCTTCATCGATCCTAGGCGCCATCAATTTCATCACCACGATCTTCAACATGCGCGCGCCGGGCATGACGCTGCACCGCATGCCGCTGTTCGTCTGGTCGATCCTGGTCACAGTGTGGCTGCTGGTGCTGTCGCTGCCGGTGCTGGCCGGCGCGCTGACCATGCTGCTGACCGACCGCAATTTCGGCACCCAATTCTTCGAACCGGCCGGCGGCGGCGATCCGGTGATGTACCAGCACCTGTTCTGGTTCTTCGGTCATCCGGAAGTGTACATCCTCATTTTGCCGGGCTTCGGCATGGTCAGCCAGATTGTCTCGACTTTCTCGAAAAAGCCCGTCTTCGGCTATCTCGGCATGGCCTACGCCATGGTGGCGATCGGGTTCATCGGCTTCATCGTGTGGGCGCACCACATGTACACGGTCGGCATGGGCCTCGATCTCGAAGCCTACTTCATCGCCGCCACGATGGTCATCGCGGTGCCGACGGGCATCAAGATTTTCTCCTGGATCGCCACGATGTGGGGCGGCTCCATCGACTTTAAAGTGCCGATGCTCTGGGCCATCGGCTTCATCTTCCTGTTCACGATCGGCGGCGTCACCGGCGTGGTGCTCGCCAATTCGGGCATCGATACGTCGCTGCACGACACCTATTACGTGGTCGCGCACTTCCACTACGTGCTGTCGCTCGGCGCCGTGTTCGCGATTTTCGGCGGCTTCTTCTACTGGATCCCGAAAATGAGCGGCTATCGCTATAACGGATTCCTGGCGGGGTTGCAGTTCTGGATCATGTTCATCGGCGTGAACATCATCTTCTTCCCGCAGCACTTCCTCGGCCTCAACGGCATGCCGCGGCGCTACATCGATTATCCCGAAGCGTTCGCGTACTGGAACCACATCAGCTCCATCGGATACGCGATCACGGCGGTCGGCGTGCTGATCTTCCTGGTGATCCTGGTCGAGATGTTCCTCGTGCGCCGCCGCGCCGGCGCCAATCCGTGGGGCGAGGGCGCCACGACGCTCGAATGGACGCTGTCCTCGCCGCCGCCCTTCCACCAGTTCAGCGAACTGCCGGTGATCAAGCCGGATCCGCACCACTGAGGTCGAAGTGGGTGACACACACGCACTCGCGGCTAGGAGCCAAGCTGGACACACTGACAGGAATGCGTGTGTGTCACCCGCCAGCGCGAGCGACTACATCGCGCTGCTGAAGCCGCGCGTGATGAGCCTGGTCGTGTTCACGGCGCTGGTCGGTTACGTCGCCGCGCCGGGCGCCGGCGATTGGGTGCTGGGCTTTGCTTCCATCCTCGCCATCGCCATTGGCGCAGGCGCCTCGGGTGCGCTCAACATGTGGTACGACGCCGACATCGACGCGGTGATGTCGCGCACGCGCGTACGTCCGATCCCCGCCGGCCGCGTGCCGCGCGAAGAAGCGCTGATGCTGGGCATCTTCCTTGCCGTGTTCGCGGTGATGACGATGCAGCTGGCGGCGGGTCCGCTAGCTGCGGGGCTGCTGGCGTTCACGGTCTTCTTCTACGCCGTCGTCTATACGATCTGGCTGAAGCGCTCGACGCCGCAGAACATCGTCATCGGCGGCCTCGCCGGCGCGCTGCCGCCCGCCATCGCCTGGGCCGCCAAGTCAGGTGCGCTCGGCCTTGATCCGTTGCTGCTGGTCGCGATCATCTTCATGTGGACGCCACCGCACTTCTGGGCGCTCTCGCTTTTGTCGCACCGTGACTACGAAGCCGCGCGCGTGCCGATGCTGCCGGTGACGCACGGCGCGAAATCGACGCGCCGCCACATCTTCGCGTACTCGCTGTTGCTGCCGCCCATCGCCTTCGCACCGGTTCTCACTGGTCTTGGCGGCGCTATCTACGCGGCCGTTTCCATCTTCGGCGGCGCATTCTTCCTCTTCCTCGCATGGCGCGTGCTGCGTTCACGCGCGGGCGAGGACGACAAAGCGCAGGACAAACCCGCGCGCGATCTGTTCGGCTTCTCGATCCTTTATCTGTTCGTGTTGTTCGCAGCGCTCCTGGTCGAGCGAGGGATTGGCGCATGAGCGTGATCCTCACTCCCGAAGAACTCGCCGCGCGCAAGCGGCGCAATCTCTGGATCGCGCTGTCGGTTGGCGCATTCATGGCGCTCGTGTTCGCGATCACGCTGACGCAGATGCAGGCCGGCGCATGAGCGAGTCTAAGCGCAAGCGCATGGCGTGGACGGCAGGCATCGCCGCTGCGGTCGTCGCCGGTATGACCGGGCTCGCCTTCGCGGCCGTGCCGCTCTACGACGCGTTCTGCAAGATCACCGGCTATGGCGGCACGACTCAAGAAGCCGCCGCCGCGCCGAGCCAAATGCTCGATCAGCGCATCGAAGTGCGCTTCGATTCAAACATTGCGCCCGGCG
>DASPMA010000429.1:0-6919 GCA_035627335.1 Binatia bacterium | reverse complement strand
CGCAAGAGACCGTGCTCGAGCGACGCGCCCGTTACCTTCACGAAGTCGGCGAGGTCGAACTGACGCCGGAAAGCGCGCTGGACGATGCCGCGATGCAGGAAATTGCGGCCCTTCTCATCGTCGCTCTTTCGGCCTTCCACCAGAAGCGCATTGGGTTCGGCCACGATCGCGATGTCATCCTGGCCAAAGCCCGCGACCGCCATGGTAATGGAATAGCGATCTTCATCATGCCGCTCGATATCGTAAGGCGGCCAAGCCTCGTCGAACTCCGGACGCTGTGGCGCGCCGAGGAGGTCGAGCATGCGGTCAAAACCGATCGATGACCGGTAATAGGGGGAAAAGTCGTAGGTCCTCATCTCCATATCCTCTTTGCAAAGCAACATGGGTCACGAGGAACGCCGGACGTCGCCGGCGCCCGCGGCCGGGCCCTCTCCGGCGCCCGGCGAGCCAAAAATTAGTGGGTGCAAAAAGGGCTTCAAGACCCAGCAAAAGCGTCGATTTCAGATTTTTTCGAGAGCATCGAGGCGGGCGAGATTCACGGCGCGCGGCCGCCCGTTAAGACTTAGCCAGCGCGGCTCGGGCCAGTACGGTCGAAGAAGGCCACTAGGGGACCGCCAGAGGGAGCGGAACATAAGGGTGGCGCGACGGGTTCCCAAAACTCAGCCATGGATTGGCGCCCCATGCACGCGGACCAGCAAAATCGAACTCAGATCACGCACGCACCGAATGTGCTTGTCGTGGAGGATGAGGTGATGACGCGCATGGCGGTCGGCGCCGCACTGCGGGGCGTTGGTTTGACGGCGCTCGAACTGCACGATGCCGATGAAGCGCTTCGCGTCATCGACGCGGGCATCGTGCCTGGCGCGATCCTCACCGACATACGCATGCCCGGTTCGATCGATGGCCTGCGATTGGCGATTTACCTGGAGACGATGTTTCCGGAGATGAAGATTTTCGTGACGTCGGGCCATGTGCTGGAGGAGGAGTTCGAACTGCCGATGACGTTCATCGCCAAGCCGTTCGATCCCGATCAAGTCGCGCGCAAGATCAGAGACGCCCTGATGCGGCCGAGTTGATTCCCCCTCTCCGCAAAGGAAAAGGTGAGTCGCGCTAAGCCAAGCTCTTGTGCAGCGCCGCAGCGCTCAGCGCTTCGGCCAGCCGGCTCATATCGGCGCGGACGCGGATGTAGCCGTTGGTGCGTTCGAGGGTGCGTTCGTCGATGTAGAGGGCGCGGTTTATTTCGATTTGCAGCGCGTGGAGGCCGGCCGCGGGGCGGCCGTAGGTTTGGGTTGTGTGGCCGCCGGCGAAAGGTGCGTTGCGGGCGACGCGATAGCCTAGGCGGCGCAACGTGGCTTCAGCGAGCGCGGTTACAGATGGATGACACGAGGCGCCGAAGCGGTCGCCGAGGACGATGTCGGGCGCGTGCGCGCCGCGTGAGCTGGACGGCATGGAATGGCAATCGACGAGCACTGCGCAACCGAAGGCTTCGCGCGTTTCCGTCACCAGGTTCTGCAGCATGGCGTGGTAGGGGCGGTGCACGGTGGCGATGCGGCGCTCGGCTTCGTGCAGTGAAAGCTTGCGGCGATAGATGGTTTGGCCGTCGCCGCTGACGCGCGGAATGGCGCCGAGGCCGGCTTGCACGCGCGCGGAGCTGCCGTGCGGCGAGTGTGGCGGGCGCTCGTCGAACATGTCCGGATCGAGTTCGGCGGGATCGCGGTTAAGGTCCACGTACGCGCGCGCCACGGTTGCGGAGAGCACGGATGCGCCATGCGCCGCGGCGCCTGCGAACAATTCATCCACATACGCGTCTTCCGAGCGTCTCAGGCTGATCAGCGTAACGCGGGAGTCCGCCAGTAGGTCGGCCGGATATCGGCGTCCGCTGTGTGGAGATGCAAAGATCAGCGGCGCGGTGCGCCGTAGCGGCTCGATCAGGACGAATGGCGGCTCCGGTCTCGGCTCGGCAAGGCCTGCGCCTTCCGGTACGGCGCAAGCAGCGCCCTGGCTGAGATCGGTCAAGTCCATCACAGTCATTGTTCGCTGCAAGTGTTAATGGCGTCAACGTTTACACATGCATGACAGGGGCCAAGTCGGTGAGCTGTGCAGCAGCGGTTCAGCCGGTCTTTACCCCGTCCATGCTAGGGGCTACCGGTTTGGTGGGCTGCGGAACCGGAGCGGCGCGATGGCGCGTATCCTGTTGGCGGAAGACGACGATTCGCTGCGGAGCTTTCTGCAGCAGAGCCTGTCGCGCGCCGGTCATGACGTGGCCGCGCACGGCGACGGCGATTCCGCCTGGGAAGAGCTGCAGCACGCGAGTTTCGATCTGCTGCTGACTGATATCGTCATGCCCGGCCTTGACGGCATCGAGCTGGCGCGGCGCGGCGCGGAAAGCGATCCGGCCATGAAGATCGTGTTCATCACGGGCTTCGCGGCGGTGGCGCTCTCGGCGCAGAGCCAGGCCCCGAAGGACGCCAAGGTGCTCTCCAAGCCGTTTCATCTGAAGGACCTAGTGGTCGAGATCGAGCGCGTGATCGCGGCGGCTTGAAGTCGGTTATCGGTTATCGGGACGCGGTTCTCGGACGTTACCAAAAACGCCGGTTAGCGAAGGCGAAGCCGGACCCGCTTTTCAGGTAAACTTCAAACTCTTTAGCCCGGCGTTGGTCAGCGAAGGCGAAGTACGCCACGAGCTGCCAAGGACGAAATTTGGCTGTGTGTTTGGAAGCCCCGGAATTGTGACCTTCAAAGCGCTGCTTGAGGTCTGTCGTGAAGCCGATGTAGCGCTGCTCAGGAAATGCATCGCTGCGCAACAAGTAGACATAGAACATCGTCGCCTGTCCCCCTTCGCCAAGGCTGCGGGGGACACCCTACGCTCGAATTCAACGATGGCGTAAGCCACCCGAAGCTCGCGTAGCGAGCGTAGGGTGGTGGGCGCGACAGGGATCGAACCTGTGACCCCTACGATGTCAACGTAGTGCTCTCCCGCTGAGCTACGCGCCCTGACCGTTGGGTTGCACGCCTATACAGGCGCCTGCCCCGGTCCTCAAGCCGCCGTCGCGCAAAGCCTGCCGCTGGTCGCATGGCTTGATCGACCCCAGGCGCCCCGGGCTATTCCTTCTCCGACTAGTTTGGGGAGTGGGACCATGCGTACGGTACTTATGATGGCTACGGCGGCTTTGGCGCTGACGGCGTGCGCGAGCACGGGCGCGGAGAGGGCGGACGAGCCTGCTTCGGTGCAGGAGCTGCTGGCGGGCGTCGACATTCCGTACGAGCAGTTCGAACTCGACAACGGCCTCACGGTGCTCGTGCATGAAGACCGCAAGGCGCCGGTGGTGGCGATCGCGGCCTGGTACAACGTCGGCTCGAAGGATGAGCCGGCGGGGCAGACTGGGTTCGCGCATCTGTTCGAGCACATCATGCTGTTTAACGGCACCGAGCATGTGCCGAACCTGATCGAGCCGTTGCGCGAAATGGGCGCAACGAACTGGAACGGCACCACCTGGTTCGACCGCACCAACTATTTCCAAACGGTGCCGACGCCGGCGCTGGAACGCGGGCTCTACATCGAGAGCGAGCGCATGGGTTACATTTTGGGCGCGCTCACGCAGCAGAGCCTGGATGCAC
Source organism: Binatia bacterium (assembly GCA_035627335.1). Lineage (GTDB taxonomy): Bacteria > Pseudomonadota > Alphaproteobacteria > Caulobacterales > Aquidulcibacteraceae > Vitreimonas. The sequence goes on along the minus strand of DASPMA010000429.1, from coordinate 3,301 downwards.
AACGCGGCATCGTGCAGAACGAAAAGCGCCAGGGCGACAACCAGCCGTACGGGCTTGCGTTCTATCGCATCCTCGAAGGGCTCTTCCCCGAAGGGCATCCCTATCGCCACTCCACGATCGGCTCGATGGCGGATCTCGACGACGCTTCGCTGGAAGAGGTGCGCCAATGGTTCCGGGAGAATTACGGGCCGAACAATGCGGTGATCGTTCTCGCCGGCGACATCAACGCCGCCGAGGCGCGCCCGCTGATGGAGCGCTATTTCGGCCAGATCCCGCGCGGACCGGAAAATGTGCCCGCGGCGGCGGACGTGCCGACGCTGTCGGAGCGCGTCGATGTAACGATGCAAGATCGCGTGTCCAACACGCGGCTTTATCGCACCTGGGTCGTGCCGGGGCTCGCCCACGAGGATTTGGTTGAGCTCAACACGGCGGCGCAAGTGCTTGGCGGCCTCGACAGCTCGCGCCTGGATCGCATTCTGGTGCGCGATGAGCAAACGGCTGTATCGGTGAGTTCGAGCGTGTTGCCGTTTCAGCGGGTCAGCATGTTTTTCGTCACCGTCGACGTGAAGCCTGGCGAGGACGCCAACGCTGTGTCGCAGCGGCTCGATGAGATCATCGCCGATTTCCTCGCCAACGGGCCGACCGAAGACGAAGTGCAGCGTGTCGCGACGCAAACGGTGGCTGCGAGCTTTTTCAACATCGAGCAGGTCGGCGGCTTTAACGGCAAGACGGTGGCGCTGGCGAACGGCGCTGTGCTGGCCGGCGATCCCGCCTTCTTCCGCCGCAACCTGCTCGAATACGGCACGGTGACGCCGGAGAACGTGCGCACGGCTGCGCACCGCTGGCTGTCGCGGCCGGTTCACGCGCTGCGCATCGATCCGGGCGTGCGTGAGGCGTACCAGGAAGCCAGCGCCACCAATCGCCCCGCGCCCGACAATTCGCCGCCGACCGCGCAGCCGCGCGATCCGATGCCGCCTGTCGGCCAGATCGCCGACCTGGATTTCCCGAATGTCGAGCGCGCGCAGCTCTCCAACGGCATCGAAGTGGTCTACGCGCAGCGCAGCGCCATCCCGGTGACGCTGCTGTCGATGGATTTCGACGCCGGCATCGCGGCCGATCCGCAAGGCGGTTTCGGCACGCAGCGCCTGATGCTTTCGGCGATGACCGCCGGCGCGGACGGGCGCGACGCGATGCAGATCGCCGAGGAGCAGGAGCGGCTGGGCGCCAACATCACCGCGTTCGGCTCGCTCGATCGCTCGACGGTCCAGCTCACCACGCTCTCGGCCAATCTCGGCCGCTCGCTCGACCTCTTCGCCGACGTCGTGCTGCGGCCGGACTTTGCACCCGCGGAAGTGGAGCGCTTGCGCGAGCAGCAGCTGGCGCTGATCGCGGCGGAAGCGACACAGCCGAACGGCCTCGCGCAACGCGCGCTGCTGCCGATCATTTATGGCGAGAACCATCCGTATGGCCGGCCGCTGTCCGGCCTCGGCGCCGCAAGTTCGGTAACGCCGCTCGACCGCGACGCGCTGGTGCGCTTCCACCATGCGTGGCTGCGGCCGGAAACGGCGCGCGTGTTCGTGGTGTCGGACCGCCCGCTTGCGGAAGTGCGGCGCGCGCTCGAAGCGCGGTTCGGCTCGTGGCGCGGCGATGCCGCGGTCGAGGTTGGGCGAAAGGATTTCTCCGTCGCCATCCCGGCGCCGCGCACGCGCATCGTGCTGGTGGATCGTCCGCAATCGCCGCAATCGGTCATCTATGCGGGCAGCGTGCTGCCGATCCAAGGCTCGGACGACACGCTGGCGCTCAACGCGGCGAACGAGGTGCTCGGCAACAACTTCCTGTCGCGCATCAACACGGAAATTCGTGAGCGCCGGGGCTGGTCCTATGGCCTCAGCGGTCAGGTACAGCTGCGCGAGCATCAAGTGCCGTACGTGATCAACGCGCCGGTTCAAGCCGATCGCACGGGCGACTCGATCCGTGTGCTGATGGAGCAGATCAACGCGTTCAACTCCACGAACGGCGTCAGCGAGACTGAGCACACGCGCACGATCAACGGCAACATCCGCCAGCTGCCGGGCGCGTACGAGACCGCCGGCAGCATTCTCGGCGCGCTTCGCTCGAATGAACTCTACGATCGGCCCGACACGTACTGGGAAGATGTGGCGCCGCGCTATCGGGCGATGACGGCGGCCCAAATGGACGCCGCGGCGCGTGCGTTGATCGATCCGTCGCGCTTCGTGTGGGTGGTTGTTGGCGATGCGTCCGTGGTGCGCCCGCAACTGGAGAATCTGGGGCTTGAAGTCGAAGTGGTGCAGCCGGCGCAGTGATCTCTTGGACCGCCGGCGCGACGCTTGGGCTAGCTCCCAACTGCGGAGTCTTGCATCGGACATTACCGCCGGCGAGGGCGCCGGCGGTCCAAGTAGCGACGAGCTATCGCGACGCTAGCTGCTTGAGCCTCGCGCACATCTCTGAGGCGGGATCGGCGAGCGGCGCGATCACGGTGAAGTGGTTCGCGCCATCGATTTCTTCGTAGCGGGTCCGCACGCCTTGCTCGCCCCAAGCGCGTACGATGGCGGCGCTCTGGCGCAGGAACTCGCTCGACTCCTCGCCGCCGACGACGGCGTCGAGCACTTTGCCTTCCGGCGCCGGCCAGTAGGCGGGGCTCAGCGCTTCGGCCTCCGTCTCGTCAAGCGCGAGCTTCCCGTTGATACTCGTTGGGATGAGCGGCGCGAGTTCGAACAGGCCTGAAATCGAATACGCCGCCGGGACGTGCGCTTCGGTTGCGAGCAGGCACGCGGCGAGATGGCCGCCTGCGGAATGGCCGCTGACGATCACGGGAGCGCCGGTCTCGCGCGCAAGCGCTGCGCACGCCGCTCGCATTTGTTCGACGATGTCGCCGATGCGCACGTTCGGGCAGAGATCGTAGCTCGGCACGGCGACGCTGACGCCGAGCGCATTCAGTCCGCGCGCGTGGATAGAATGAAAGCTCTTGTCCAGCGCCTGCCAATAGCCGCCATGAATGTACATGACGGCCGGGCCGTCGCCGGCCTGGAAGAAATCGAACTTGTGCCGCTCGCCCGCGCCGTACGCGATCTCGCGCGGCGGGCTTGTTTCGCGATAGGCGGCGCTGTCGCGCGCCCAGCTCTGGATGATGCCCGGGTTCTCGGGAACGCGGGCGCGGTTGTTGTATTCCTTTTCCAGATCGAGGCTCATTCCTCGACTCATTCCTCGTCGGGGAAGTCGAAGCCCGGCCATTTCGAGCCGTAGAGCTGATAGCCGAGGATGGTGTAGGTCTGCGCCACGT
>DASPMA010000428.1:0-2376 GCA_035627335.1 Binatia bacterium | reverse complement strand
CAGCGGATTGGCCGGAATGTAATTGTCGGCGTGGCCGAGCGCGTCCGGCATGAAGAAAATGAAGGTCGCGAACAGGATCAGGAAGATCGAAGTCGCGAACAAGTCCTTGAGCGTCGCGTGCGGCGTGAAGGGGACTGTGTCCTGCTTCGTTTTCACGTCGACGCCAGTCGGATTGTTCTGACCCGCTTCGTGCAGCGCCCAAACGTGCAGAGCGACGACGCCGGCGATAACGAATGGCAGCAAATAGTGCAGCGAGAAGAAGCGGTTCAGCGTCGGCTGGTCGATCGCGCCGCCGCCGCGGATCCAGACCTGGATGCTCTCGCCCACCAATGGTAGCGCACCCAAAATGTTGGTGATGACCGTCGCGCCCCAGAACGACATCTGGCCCCACGGCAGCGTGTAGCCAAGGAAGCCGGTCGCCACCATCAGCGCGTAGATGATGCAGCCCAGAATCCAGAGCAGTTCGCGCGGCGCCTTATAGGAGCCGTAGTAGAGCCCACGGAACATGTGGATGTAGACTGTGAGGAAGAACATCGACGCACCGACCGCGTGCATGTTCTGTATGAGCCAGCCGAATGGCACGTCGCGCTCGATGCGCTGCACGCTGGCGAACGCGAAATTGACGTGCGGAATATAGTGCATCGCCAGCACAATGCCGCTGACGATCTGCACGGCGAGGCAGAGCGACAGCATGGCGCCGAAGGTCCACCAGTAATTGAGATTCCGCGGCGTCGGATAGGCGACGAAGCTGTCGTGCGTCATGCGGATGATCGGCAGACGCTTATCAAGCCAGCGGGTGAAGCCGGATGCCGGCTCATACGTGGAGTGGCCGTGAATTTTCATCGCTTGGCCCCTCAGCCGATCCGCACGGAAGTGTCGTTCAGGAAAACGTACGGCGCGGGAGGCAGATTCCGCGGCGCCGGTCCGCGGCGAATGCGGCCCGACGTGTCATAGTCCGAGCCATGGCACGGGCAGAACCAGCCGCCGTACGAAGAACCCTCAACAAACGTGGGCACACAGCCGAGGTGCGTGCAATTCGCTTCGAGGATCAGCCATTCGGGGCGCCCGGGCTGCCCGTCCTCTTGCACGAGCCGTTCAGCGTCGGATTGCGGGTCTTTCAAGCTGGCGTAGTCGTCACGCCGCGCGGCGGCGATTTCGTTCGCCGTGCGGTGACGTACGAACACCGGCTTGCCCTGCCACATCACCTTGATCTGTTGGCCGAGCTCGACAGCGGTGAGATCGACTTCGGTGGTCGACATCGCGCGCGTATCGGCGGCGGGATTCATTTGGCTCACGAACGGCCAGATGGTTGCAGCTGTGCCGACGGCCGCGACCGCGCCCGCGGCTATGAAGATAAAGTCGCGCCGGGTCGTTTCCGTCCCTTCGTGCGCGTCTGCTGTCGCTTCTGCCACCGCCCGTTGTCTCCCGGCTTGGTTCGGCGCCGAAGCTAGGCTAGTCCGGGTGTGCGAGCGCGCGGCGCGTCGCCGCATGCCCTCGTAAGCACCCGATTCAGCCCAGATTCTCCGGCGCGGAGGCCATAACGTGCGGCTCGCCCTCTATCAACCGGACATCCCGCAAAATCTCGGCGCCGCCATACGCTTGGCCGCGTGCCTTGGTGTCGCACTCGACGTGATCGAGCCCTGCGGGTTTCCGCTGACAGATGCGTCGCTAAAGCGCGCCGCACTCGACTATGGCGACCAGGCTAGGATCGAAAGGCACGGCAGCTTCGCCGTGTTCCGTTCGGCGCCGCAACGTGAGGGTGGACGATTGGTGCTAGTCGAGACGGATGGAGCGGTCAGCTTCCAGGACTTTCAGTTCTCCACAGGCGACACGCTGCTGCTCGGGCGCGAAAGCGCCGGCTCGCCGGGCGAACTGTACGAAGCGGCGCAAGCCAGCGTGCGTGTCCCGATGCGGCGCGGTTTGCGATCGCTCAACGTGGTGGTGGCCGCGGCCGTGGTTCTGACGGAAGCGATGCGCCAGACCGGAGCATGGGAGAAGTTTTGACGTGACCGACGAGCGTAAAGCGCACGCCCGCGCCTGGTTCGAAGAGCTGCGCGATCAGATTTGCGCGGCGTTCGAAGCGCTTGAGGACGAGGCGCCGCCAGCGCTCTATCCGGGCGAGCCTGGGCGCTTCATGCGCACGCCCTGGAAGCGAGGCGATGGCGCGACGGATCAAGGCGGGGGCGTCGCTGGCATGATGCGCGGGCGGTTTTTCGAGAAAGTCGGCGTGCACGTGAGCACGGTGTACGGCGAGTTCTCCCCGGAGTTCGCCAAGAACGTGCGCGGCGCGGCGGACGATCCGCGCTTCTGGGCGAGCGGCATTTCGCTGATCGCCCACCTGCGCAACCCCCACTGCCCCGCCGCGCACATGAACAC
>DASPMA010000427.1:0-4603 GCA_035627335.1 Binatia bacterium | reverse complement strand
GTCGAGCCGCTGCAGGTTGGTCTCGGCCGCCTTCAGTTTCAGATCAGCCTCATGCCGTCGCGCGTGGAGCCCTGCGATGCCCGCTGCATCTTCCAGAATGCGCCGCCGGTTCTGGGGCTTGGCCGCGATCAGTTCGCTGATCTGTCCTTGGCGAACCAACGCTGGGGAATTCGCGCCCGTCGCAGCATCGGCAAACAGAAGCTGCACGTCCTTCGCGCGCACTTCCTTGCCATTGATGCGGTACGTCGAGCCGAGTCCTCGGCGAATGCGCCGCGTCACTTCCAGTACTTCTTCGGTGTGGAAGGGCGCTGGCGCACGGCCCAACGCTTCCGACAACAGCAGCGTGACCTCCGCATGTTCGCGCGCCGGGCGTCCCGCGCTGCCCGAGAAGATCACGTCGTCCATGTCCGTCGCGCGCATGGACTTGGCGCTGGTCGCGCCCATCACCCAGCGCACCGCTTCGAGCAAATTGGATTTGCCGCACCCGTTCGGGCCGACGACGCCGGTCAGCCCCTGTTCGATCGGCGCACGCGCCGGATCGACGAAGCTCTTGAAGCCGAGGAGGCGCAGCTCTGTGATTTGCACGTCGCCGCGCGCCCTTCCTTGCTAGGCGCCCGCTGCGTCGAGGGCGCGCGCCAAATTCTCGTAATCCGGAGCGCCCTCGTACTTCGTGCCGTTGATGACGAACGTCGGCGTGCCGGTGACGCCGTCGGCTCGGCCTGCCTCGACCAGGCGGCGAATGCGCTCGGCGCCGGCTTGATCGTTGATGCACTCCGTCACTTGCTGCTCGGAGAGACCCGCGGCGCCGCCGATCTCGATCAGCTTCGCGCGCACGCCTTCGATCGAGCCGGTGGCGAACATCGCCCGCTGCTGGCGGAAGAGTTCGTCGAGGCGCGTAAAATATTGCTCCGGAGTGGCGCCGCCGCAGCGCGCAAGCTGGAAGCCAGCGACAGCAATCGCCGGCGGGGGCGTCGGGAACTCCCGGAACACGAAGCGCACGCGGCCCGTGTCGATGTAATTTGTCTTCAACTGCTCCCACGCCGATTCATGGAATTCAGCGCAATGCGGGCAGGTGGTGGACGCGTACTCAACCAGCGTGACCGGGGCGTTCGCACTGCCAAGCACCATGTCGTCGGCGGTCACGGCGCCGCTGGAGCCGCCGCCATTGCATGCGCCCAAAGCCCCGCCGAGCGCCAGCGCGCTTGCGCCCAAAATCAATCCGCGACGCCTCATGGCGAACATGTCCCTCACCTCCAGTTGACGGGCGGAAGGCTTAGAGATTTTCAGCGGCGGAGGAAACCTCAGCCCTGTGTGACGGCGCGTCCCAGCCGCAACAGGGCCGATTTCAGGCCAGCGTCGCTGACGGGGTCAAGCGCCTGCGCCAAGGCGGTTTCTTCGGCCTGGGTCAGAGGCTTTTTCAGAGACCGGACGTTGGCGCTCGGACGCGCCATGGCCGTCCGCTGCTCGATCCGCACCGTCTTGACCTTGGCGCCGGCTAACTTCAGCCGCTCCACCAGCAACGGGACCTGCTGCTGCAGGAACGGCGCGAGGGCGCCCGGACAGGAGAGCGTCAGCACGCCACCGGCCAGCTTTTCTGGCGCGGCGCGGGCGAAGCTTTCTCCAGCTACCTCGGCCCAGCGGCGCTTCAACTCGCTCAGCCCCATGCCGGTCTCCTTCAGGAGCGGCTTCAGGAGGGATGTCACGGCCTTGCCCGCGCCCGGCGGCGGGGCGATTTGCCCGCGGCCGCGCTTGCCGGCCAGGGCTTGCGCCGCGCGCGATTCCGCCTTCGGATCGGCCTTCTCGGCCGTTGCCGGCTGGAATCGGTCGCGAAGCGAAGACATGGGGTCCGCAGCGAATCGAAAAGCCATGAATAAAGGGTAAAGAACCCTCATGCCCGCGCTTGCCCGGAGCGCCCGGTCGCCTGTGGATAACGCCGATGCGACTCGGGAAAACCTCCGTCAATCATTGCTCTCCTGGTACGACCGAGCCGGCCGGTCGCTGCCTTGGCGCGCGCGCGATCGGCGAGCCGATCCCTACCGGGTCTGGCTCAGCGAGGTGATGCTGCAGCAGACGACGGTTGCTGCCGTGATCCCGTACTTCGCGCGCTTCCTCGAACGTTGGCCGACTGTGGCGGACCTTGCCGCCGCGCGACGTGATGACGTGCTCGGCGCCTGGGCCGGGCTTGGCTATTACTCCCGCGCCCGCAATCTGCACGCCGCCGCTCAACGTCTCGCCGCCGAGGGTTTCCCAGAAACTGAAGCTGGCTGGCTCACCCTGCCGGGCGTCGGCCCGTACACTGCGGCCGCCATCGCCGCGATTGCGTTCGATGAGGCAACCAATGTTGTCGACGGCAATGTCGAACGTGTCGTTGCACGGCTCCGCGCTGTCGAAACGCCGTTGCCCGACGCGAAACCCGTACTTCGCGCGCTCGCGGGCGAACTGATCGCATCAGAGCGTCCCGGAGACTGGGCGCAAGCGCTAATGGATTTGGGGGCGACGGTCTGTACGCCAAAGTCGCCGAAATGCGTCGCGTGCCCGTGGGTAAAAGCCTGCGCCGCCTACGCAAGCGGCGCGCCCGAGACCTATCCCCGGCGCGCCGTGAAGGTTGAGCGCCCACAGCGCTACGGCGCTGCTTTTCGCATCGAACGCAACGGCTCGTTCTGGCTTGTGCGCCGCCCCGACAACGGCTTGTTGGGAGGCATGGCGGCGTTGCCGACAACCGAATGGCGCGCAAAGAAATGGAGGCGCGCCGATGCATTCGCCCATGCCCCGGCCTCGGCGAATTGGAAGAAGATCGGCCAGGTCGAACACGTTTTCACGCACTTCGCGCTCATGCTTGATGTATATGCCGCACAAGCCCAACCCGCCGGCGAAGGCTGGTGGGGCGAGGCGAGCGTGCTGCCAACCGTATTTCGCAAAGCGACACGGCTTCCGGGGAGGTGACGATGCTAGGCCCAAGCTTCGCATTATTGCTGATCTTGTTGATCGTCCTGCCGGTTGTCGCTGTCGCCTTGTACATGATCCTGATGCGTCGCAGAGAACGTGACGTCGACCCTTCGGAGGAACGGCCATGAGCGAAACCTTTGAAGGCGGATGCTCCTGCGGCGCGGTGCGTTATCGGCTGATATCGCGGCCGATGTTCACGCATTGCTGCCATTGTCTCGATTGCCAGAACCAGACGGGCTCGGCCTTCGCCATCAACGCGCTGATCGAAACGAGCCGCATCGAAATGCTCGCCGGCGAGCCGCATAAGGTCGAAATGCCCAGCCCAAGCGGGCGCGGGCACGAAATCTATCGCTGCCCTAAATGCGAAGTCGCTGTGTGGAGCGATTACGGTCGGCGGCCTTATGTGCGCTTCGTCCGGGTCGCTACGTTAGATGCGCCGCACGCAATCGAACCCGACGCGCACATCTTCACGCGCAGCAAAGCCCCTTGGGTGAATATCCCCCAAGGGCAGCGCGCCTTCGAAATCTTCTATGACATGAAAGAGGAATGGCCGGCGGAAAGCATGGCGCGCCGCGAAGCGGCCGCGAAAGCGGCGTCCTGAGCATGGATGATCGTATGGAGAACCTGCTCGGCTCAGCGGCGTTCTTCATCGTCGCGCCCGGCACGGTCGCTGGCGTCATGCCTTGGCTGATCACGAATTGGCGCTTCGGTGAAGACGCAAGCTTTGGCGTTGGCGTTGTGGGCGCCGTGTTTGTCCTGCTTGGTCTCGCAATCCTCGTTGAATGTTTCACGAGATTCGCGCTCAAGGGCCGCGGCACGCCTGCGCCCATCGCGGCGCCGAAAGACCTAGTGATCAGCGGTTTTTACGCGCACGTGCGCAATCCGATGTACGTCGCGGTGTTGCTGATCGTATTTGGCCAATCGCTTCTGTTCGCGAGCGCTGCGCTGATCGCCTATGGCGTGACAGTCTGGTTCGCCTTCCTTCTGTTCGTGCTGTATTACGAAGAGCCCCGCCTGAAGCGCCAATTCCCGGACGCGTACGTCGCTTACTCCGCCGCAGTACCGCGTTGGCTGCCGCGTTTGAAACCTTGGCGTGGCGACGCTCCCGGGAGCTTGACGTCCTCATCGCCCAATACGCCGCGAACGTAGAACACCACGACAAACACCGAAATCACCACGATCAGGGGCGTCGCAAACAGCGCGCCGAGAGGGCCGAGCAACAGGCCGCCTGCGATCACGCCGAATAACAACAGGGCTGGCGGCATAGACACTGCCTTCTGCTGGATCATGGGCGTCAGCAAATTTGCTTCGATTTGCGCCGTGGCAAAGTAGAGCAGCGCCGCCCATAGCGCGGTGTCTGGACCGACGGTGAGCGCCAGAAGGATGCCGGGCGCGGCCGCGAGCGTGGGTCCGACCAGCGGCACGAACTGCGCCAGCCCGCAAAGTAGGCCGAGCGCCAGGAATGCAGGCACGCCGAGCGCCCACAATCCGATGCTCACCGTCACAGCGATGAAGCCCATCGACAAGAGCGTGCCAAGCAGCCAGCGCCGCAGCGCTTGTGCCGATCCGCCCAAAGCCTTTCGGATTTGGCCGCGCTGCTGCTCCGGCGCCAGCGCCACAGCACCGTCGATATAGGCGTTCGGGTTCACGGCAAAGA
>DASPMA010000426.1:0-5015 GCA_035627335.1 Binatia bacterium | reverse complement strand
GAACCCCGCCGACGGCCGCAACGCCCCGGACGTGATCGAGAAAGCGCTGTTCGAAGCGCGCGTCGTCATGCTCACCGGCGAAGTGAACGACATCCAGGCGCGCCGCATAACCGAGCGTCTGTTCGCGCTGGCCAGCCAAGGCTCCAAGCCGATCACCTTCGTCATCTCCTCGCCGGGCGGCCACGTCGAAAGCGGCGACATGATCCACGACGCGGTGAAGTTCATAGACGCGCCCGTGCAGATGCTCGGCACCGGCTGGGTCGCCAGCGCCGGCGCGCTCATTTACGCCGCCGCCCCGCGCGAGCGCCGCTTCTGCCTGCCCAACACGCGCTTCCTCTTGCACGAACCGCGCGGCGGCGTCGGCGGCATGGCGTCAGACGTCGAGATTCAAGCGCGCGAAATCCTGCGCATGCGCGAGCGTCTCAACAAGATTTTCGCTGAAGCCACCGGCCAGCCGCTCGACAAGATCAAAAAAGACACCGACCGCGATCACTGGATGCAAGCCGAAGAAGCGAAGGCTTACGGCTTGGTCGGGCGGATCGTGAAAAGCCAGAGCGAGCTGCGCTAAGACTCCCCCGTCTCTCTTCCGCGCTCTTCAACAAGGTCGCACCCGCTTTCATCCCGCAAACATCGCTGCAGCGAAAGGCGCCTCACTCGCTAACCCCCTCTCCGCAAGGGAGAGGAGGAATTAAGCCGAAAGGCCCTTCCGCATCCCCCGTGGCGCTTGGCCGAACCAGCGCAGGCAGGCGCGTAAACGCCGGCGTCGCGTATCCAAGCATCTCCGCCATATCCAGCGCTACGCTTTCACGCCCGCTCGCACGCAAGACAATCGGCTCGGCGCCGACGGTTATGGTGTGTGCATCGATGCCCCTGTCGTGTTCCGCGATTCCAGCTGACGATCACGCGGCCTCACGCGTGTAGCGGAACCAAAGCATGCGCACGGGAACTCTCGACTTGGTTCCGCGCGCTGGCCGACAATGACTGAACCTTAAGGGAGAACCGGGGCGTGCGGCGCCTCAGGGCCCCATTTCTGCCGCGTGCAAACGTAAAAACGCATACGTGTCTGCGGCGCGCTGCGGGGCAGACGCACTCAACTTCTTTGTTCCACGCTGCCGGCGATTCACATCGCCTGCGCTCAGATTGAGAGACCGAGTATGGCCGCTCGATGGGTGGGGCTCTCGCGCCCACACAACAAGAAAACTGCCGCACACATTGCGGTTCGCCGCACTTTTCGCGACGCGTTCCAAGACTGCGTTCACGCGCTCGGCGTATCTGGCGTGCTGCTGATGGCGGCAGCCCTCAACTTCGCCATGTATCCCGAAGCGCTTGCGAACGTGGTGGGCGAACAAGCCATCATCGGATTCGTTCCTGACGATCAGGCGAGTTCAGCAGCGTCGCAGCCGATTGCCCCAATCGAGGTCGACGAGACCGAAGTCCGCCTGCTCGCCGCCACAGTCTGGGGCGAAGCGCGCTCCGAAGGCGAAGACGGCATGCGCGCGGTCGCGCACGTTATGGTCAACCGCATCGGCCCGCGTTTCGGCGAAGACCTCGCCACCGTCATCCTTTCGCCGAAGCAGTTCTCCGTGTGGAACCGCGGCGATCCCAACCGGCGCCTTGTCACCAACTTTGTCGCGGACGCGGATCGCGCCGGCGATGCGCAATGGGAAACTGCCCAACTCATCGCGCGCGAAGTGCTCTCAGGCCAATCCGTGGATCCGACCGATGGCGCGCTTTTCTACCACACGCGCTCAATACGTCCGCGCTGGTCGCGCCAAGGCGTCGGCCGCCAGGTCATCGGCCAACACGTCTTCTACGCCGACGTGCCGGACCCAGGCGTGCGCGATACTCCGCGTTTGATCGATGTTGCGCAATATTTCGGCCGCGGCCTGCGCATCCTCAACCCGACCACGCGCGAACGGGTGACCGGCGTGATCCAGACCGCCGACGCGGCGGCCACGCCCACCCTCAATGGCGTGCCGATCACCCAGATCAATCACGGCGCCGCCGCCGCGCCGTAAGCGAAGTTGAAATTGAATTGAGAGAACCGGCGCGGGCCACGCTCGCGCCGGTTTCTATTTCACCGGCTCATCCGCCTTCTCGCCGTACGTATAGGGCAAGCGGTTTTCGTCGCGCAGGATCGCGCCGTCGAGACCGCGGATCAGGATCTTGTTGGAGTCGGGATAGACCGCGACTTCGTTCCGCTCGTAATTGCCGATCATGATGAAGCCGAAGGGCTGATCGGTCTCATTGATCAGGCAGTGGCCAATCCTCTCGCCGGCGGGAAAGCAAACATACTCCCCCGCTTTCAGCGCAAAGCGCTCCTCGCCCAAGCGCAGCGTGCATTCGCCTTGGAGCGCGACAATGTGTTCCTCCTCCATCATGTGATAATGGAACGGCACGCTCTGCTTGCCCGGCGGCAGCTCTTCATACGAGACGCCGATCTTCCGCCCATCCTTACGCGTGTCCGAGAGCAAGCGAAACTTCAGCGCAAAGCGCACGCCTTCGCTGAACTCGGTCCACGGCACGCTCTCGATCGCGATGGGTCCGCGCGGCTTGCCTGCGCTCATGTCCAGATCCTGATGAACTCATCCATGTTCGGCAGCACGTCGACCAAAGCGTGCAGCAGCACAACCAGTAGCAAAGACTTGGTGCGCGCATAGATCAAGCCAAACAGGAGACCCATCGGGGCGAGCACGGCGATCGTGTAGGCGATCACCTGCAGCACATCGCCCGACGAACCGTCCGCGCCCGCGCCACGTAAAAATAGGCCCGGCGCGTGGGCGATGCCGAAAAGGATCGAGGTGAGGAACACGCCCGCCCAAGCGGAATTGAACCAGGCCGTGAGCCGCGTTTGAATCACGCCGCGAAACAGGAATTCCTCGTTCAATCCCGCTTCGATGGCGATCCACGCAAAGCTCACCGGCGCCACCCACGCCAGCGTCACGGCTGACGCATTGGTCTCAGCGATATTCCGCAAGCTCGGGCTGATAACGCACAACAGTCCCAGGATGATCGCGCCCAGCACGATCAACGAGCGCCAGAATTTGCGCCCGCGCAGCCCTGCCTGCAGCAGCGGCGCGATCCGCGCGCCCAGCGCCAACAGCAGCAGCGCTGGGAGCACGACATGCGCGAGGAGCTTCACGCCCATCACCAGCAATTCCTGTTGCTGGCCTTCTGGCAACGCCGCGCGCGCCCAACTCATGGCGTAGCCCGTGAACAGCAACGCATAGAGCGCCAGATAGAGAAGAACCGCACTGCTCTCGAGTACGGGACGCTTCACTTCGCTGGGCGGGGCATCTGCCCCGCGCGTCAGCAGCCAGGCAAGTCCGGACAGGGCCAGCCCGAAAACTCCCATCACCAGGAGAGCTGTGAACCAGTCTTCGCCGCCAGCCGCGAAGAGCCAATAAACCGAACCGATCCATAAGATCGCGAACACTGCGACAGCGGCGATCCCCGCGCCTCTTCCCTTACGTGCAACGGACATCAATCGCCTCCTTCATCGAGGATGCCGATTGCTCTGGTCCTGGATGCGCGTCAGTGGGTCTCGTTCCGCCAGACTTGCTTGTACGCCAGGTACAACAGCACCGAGAGCGCCAGCAGGAATGCGAGCACCACGATGCCCGTGCGCTTGCGCTCTTCCATGTGCGGATCGGCCGCCCATTGCAGGAAGGTCGACACGTCCGTCGCGTATTGCGTGACGGTGGTCGGCGTGCCGTCCGCATAGGCGACAGCGCCTTCCGCCAGCGGCGGCGGCATGGCGATGAGCCCGCCAGGGAAATAGCGATTGCCGTGCAGCGTGCCGTGCGTCTCGCCCGTGTAACCGATCAGAAGCGAGCGAATGTAATCGGCCCCGCCGTGACGGGCCGACGTGATCACCGAAAGATCCGGCGGATAGGCGCCGCCGTTCGACGCGCGCGCGGCGATCTCGTTCGGGAATGGATTACGGAAATAATCCGAAATACGGCCCGGACGCTCTGTCGGCTGGCCGCTGTTCGGATCGGTATCGACGATGGTCACCCCTTCGGCGATCGCACGCACGTAGGGGTTATCGACGACGTCGACGAAAGCGCCGCCGTGCGCGGGCTTGCCGACATGCAATTCTTCCTCGCCCGTTTCGTGATTGCGCACGCGATAAACGGCGAACGGCCCGCCCTCTTCGCCGAGATGGCGATAGGCCAGATGGCTCATGCCATGGCAGGTCGCGCAGACCTGCTGGTAGACCTGAAAGCCGCGCTGCACCGAACCCATGTCGTACGAACCAACGGGGCTTTCGAAGCTGAACGGGTGGTCCTCAGGATGCTCCGCCTCGCCCGCGGCGAAGGCGACGCCCGCGACGGCCGCGACCAGCACCGCAGCGGCGGCAGTAAATGCGCGCAACATCAAGCAGCCCCCGCTGTTTCGTTTGCCGTCACCGGCTTGGCGATCGTGTCCGGCACGCGGCCCGGCCGCTCCGTCAGCCCAAGCAACGGCAACAAGATGAGGAAGAAGATGAAATAGTAGGCGGTGAGAATCTGCGAGAAGTTCGTCACTGTGAATGCTGGCGGCACGCGCCGTTCCACGACAAAGAACGGTGCGGCTTGGCCCACGCTGGTCTTCAGTTCGCCGATCGCCGCTTCCATCTCGTCGATCGTTGCGCCGCTCACCGTTCTGATTTGCTCGGTCCCTCCGACCACGCCGCGAGCAAGGCCGGTCGTGGCTGCTTCGCGGCTGACCGCGGTCATGCTGGCGCCCTGCCGCGTGAGCGCGGCGCGCGCTGCGGAAGCCGCCTCGTCCCAATCGCTGGCCTCCTCAGCCTGGACGGGCTGCTGCAGCACTTGGCCGCCTTGGACCCACGTCAGCGTCGCGGTGAAGTCCGCCGTCTTGAGCAAGATGCGGCCTGGATTCTGCCCGCCGCACCAGCCGAGCGCGATGCAGACGACCACGAACACCAAGAAGAGCTGGCGCGCGATCGGCCGATAACGCATTGACCGCACGCGCGAAGTGTCGAGCCACGGCAGCACGAACAGCACGCCGAT
>DASPMA010000425.1:0-8783 GCA_035627335.1 Binatia bacterium | reverse complement strand
TGATCGCGAAGCGGCAGATCGAGATCGCGAACCTGGTCGGGGCCGACGCCGTGTGTCATGGCGCGACGGGCAAGGGGAATGACCAGGTCCGGTTCGAGGTTTCGTATTACGCACTGAAGCCGGACGTGCAGGTGATTGCGCCGTGGCGGGAATGGGCGTTCGAGGGCCGGCCTGCGCTGTTGGAGTACGCGCGCAAACACAACATCCCGATTGCGAAAGGCAAGGAGCAAGTCGCGCCGTTCTCGATCGACGCGAACTTGCTGCATACGTCGAGCGAGGGGCTCGCGCTGGAAGATCCCGATGTGGAAGTGCCGGACGTCATCACCAAACGCGGCGACCGGCGCACCATCACGCCGGAAGAGGCGCCGGACAAAGCTGATGTCGTGACGTTGAGGTTCGAACGGGGCGACCTCGTCGCAATCAACGGCAAGGCGACGAAGGCGCATGACTTGCTGACAGAACTCAATCGCCTTGGCTCAAAGCACGGCATTGGCGGGCTCGACTTGGTGGAAAACCGATATGTCGGCATGAAGTCGCGCGGCTTCTACGAAACGCCAGGCGGCACGATTCTGTGGCACGGCCATCGCGCCATCGAGAGCATCACGCTTGACCGCGGCGCCATGCATCTCAAGGACGAACTGATGCCGAAATATGCATCGCTTATCTATAACGGCTTCTGGTGGACGCCGGAGCGCGTCATGCTGCAGGCCGCCATCGATGCGAGCCAAGGCAGCGTCAGCGGGGACGTGAAGCTGAAGCTCTATAAAGGCGGCGTGCGCACCGTCGGCCGCTCATCGCCGTACTCGCTCTACTCCAAGCAGCTGGTCGGTTTCGACGAAGGCGGCGGCTACAATCAGGCCGACGCCGAAGGCTTCATCAAGCTGAATGCGCTCAGGCTGCGCATCCTGGCGGAGCGGGACAAGAAGCGCGGCAAAAACGAGTAGACTGCGTCGACGCGGCGACCTCTTGACGGCGGTTATCGCAACGCCGCGACGAGCGCGAACACCAGCAGCAAAACGAAAGCGAAGCCGAGGAAGCCTTTCAGCAGCGTGAGCGGCCGCTGGCGCACCGAGCGCATGAACTCCGCCCGCTCCTCCGCACCGCGTTGTTGCGCGCGCTCACGCGAAGTGCGTCCCTCGCTATCTCGCCAACCTGTCATGTCAGCAACCTAGCCGAGTTCGGCTGGCGTCGCACGACATTTCGAGCTCTCCGTCCGCGCGCCTCGGAGCGTTCGGTCGAGTTTGTTGAAACACACATTGTGGCGCACGGTCATACATACTCGACCAGATGCGTAGGCGGTGCGACGAACGCAATGCGCTGAAACGAATGCGCAATCACGCGGACACAATGTGCGCCTATCCATGATCGCGTGCTCTGCGGATCATGGAGGCAATAATCATGCATCGCTTAACTGTGGGCGCGTTTGTGTCTGCGCTCGTTCTCGTCACGCCGACCCTGGCCGCCGCTTCGGACGACCAGCAACAGTCGGTTGTGCAAGTCGGCGATCTCGATACATCGACCGTGCGCGGCGCAGATCGTGCGCTGCAACGGTTTCGCAAGGCTGCCCAGGATGTTTGCGACGCCGCGCCGGCGATGCGGTCGCGCGATGACCGCCTGGCGGCGCGTGCGTGCATCCAAGACGCCATGTCACGCGCGGTCGACGATCTGGGCGATCCAATGGTGGCGGCGAGATTCAACGGCAGCCGCCTTTATGCGCGGAGCGGCGAGCGGTCGTAACGCCCAGGCGTAGCGGGACGCGGCGTCCCGCTACGCCACGCCATGCAGGAAAGGATCGATGCCGGCGGAAAGCCAGCGCATGCGCTGTGCTTCAGGATCGCCGCGGAAGCTCGGCGTCTTGTTGGCGTCGAGCAGGATCGGCTCGCCGTCGTGCTCGACATAGTCGAACTTCCCGTAGTCGAACTTAAGTTCTTCCCGCCGGCGCATCAGCGCTTCAGGGGCCGACTTCAGATAGGTGATGCGCGCCGCCGAGCGCGGCTTCACGATCGGCTCGTGCGAGGCGACGCGGTAGGCGTAGCCGCGATCGCCGCAGAACACCCAGCCGCGCACGCCATAGAGTCCGTCGCGCGTGCGTTCGGGCAGGAATTTCTCGACCAGCAGTTCAGGCGAAGACCAAACCCAGGCCGGCACGTCCTCGATCGAAGGCAGGATCGGATAAGAGCGCGTCGGCATTGCTTGCATGCCGCGCCAGGAAATGTCCGCGAGCCGCCGCCGCACGCGATCGAGCATGGCGCGACGCAGAAGGCGTGTTTCGGGCGCGCCATAATGATTGAGGTTCGATTTGATGATGACCGGACCGGACCAAGCGTCGCCCTGGTTGAGCAGCAGTGTGGAATAGGTCCGTTTGGAAATGTCGAGCACGCCGCCATTCAGCACGGGCTTTCCGGGCGATGCGATGGGAACCTTCGCCGGATCGAGCATCGAAATGTCATGATGCAGGATGCAGACGTCGGCGTCCTTGGAATAACTCTCGCCCACCTGCACGCGCAGTCCGCGCTTGCGCCAGTGTTTGGTCAATGTCGCGATCAGGTACTGTTCCGCCATCGGGGCGGGCAGGTGGGAAATCGCAATTCTCAGCTCGGACCTCATCTGGCCGCTCGCCGCGCGCAACCTCCGCCGATCCGCTGGTTGCGCCTAACTCTAAACGGGGCGTCAGTGAAGCTGGTTTGCGACGGAGGCGAGTTGCGGCGGAATATCGTGCGCATGATGCAACATTGTCGCGTGCTGCGGCGCGCACGAAACGCGCCCGCCGAGGGCGGGCGCGCAAAACAGAGCCCATAAGCTGCGTTCAGTTCCAGTACCGCTCGGCCTTGTAATAATCGTACACGCGGTCGCGATAGGCGAGGCCGTCATTCTTGGTCAGCTCGTTGATCGTGTCCGACGGGGCCGCCTTCAGCTCGTCTTCATTGTACGGCACGACATAGGCGTCTTCGTTCGGGTCATAGTCGAGCGTGGCCCAAGGCAGTGGGTGGTACTTTTCGCCCGCGCCGAGGACGCCGCCGAAGCCGACTACCGCGAACATGATGTTGTTCGACAGCTTATCGAGCACGATGTCCTCGATCTTGCCGACTTTATCGCCGCTCCGGGTTTTGACCGTCGTACCGAGCACCTTCTTTGCGCGAATAGCGGTTGAATGTCCCGAGGTTGTGGGCATGCGCAAACTCCTCTTGTCTGGGAGCTTGATCAACAGTCTTAGACGGCGCGAGGTTCCTCAGAGGACAAGCCCGTACAGGACGGCGGCGTAGTGACCGGCCGCGCCGAGGATTACGCACGCGTGCCACAGCGCGCGGCGGAAGGGGATGGTGTGATTGAGGTAAAGGATCACGCCGCCTGAATAGGTCGCGCCGGCGATTGTGAGCATGATGATCGCGAGCGGGGGCAGCGTCGGCACTGCCGGGCCAAGCACGAGCACGGCGAGCCAGCCAAAGCAGAGATAGATCACGCACCAGGCGCGGTCGGAGAGTTGCGGATAAAGCACTTTGCCCGCCGCACCGGCGAGCGCGGCCAACCAGACCGCGCCTGTCACCCAAAGTGCAAAGTCGGGCGGCAGCAGCTTGATCGTGAAAGGCGTGTACGAGCCGGCGATCATCAGGAAGATCGCCGCTTCATCGATCCGCCGCAGAATACGGCGGTGTTGATTGGGTTTGGAGAAGTTGTAGACGGCCGACGCCGCCAACATCGCCATCAGGCACATTGCGTAGATTGCGCTTGCCGTCGCCATCGGCACGCCGCGGTTAACCAGGGCGACCGCGACCAACAATCCCCCGCCCACGAGCGCTGCGATGATCCCTATGGCGTGAACGATGCGGTCCGCCACGTGCTCTACCCGGTTTGGATAGTGCTCGGCGAGCTCGTGCTCATCTGGGGCCAAGAGATCCGCTAGTGACATACCCTTGCGTCTTTAAGTTCCTGCGTTCTGCGGAGGGACGCTTCACACTCCTATATAGTTCCTCCGCATTAACGCCCGATGATGGAAACCGTGTTTTCCGTGCCGCACAAGCGCGTGAGCGTGCAGCGCGCACGCAACGCAAATGCTGCGCGCGTCGCGTGTTTCGCTGTTGGCGCGATTTTCGCTTGCTTTGTGGCATGCGCCAGAATCGTCCCAATCCTGCCGCACTTCGCGCCGAGGCGCGCTTGTTGACGATCGCCGGATTCATCCTGTTGGGAGTCGGCTTTCCAACGACGCTGCTGCTTGTGGCGCAGTCGCTTGCGCCTGAAGGTGTGTCGCCACTGCTGCCTGTAGCGATCGGCGCCGCCGATCATGCTCGGCTACATCGCCTGTCACTTCGCTTCGAGACGCCTTGTTAAGGCTAAGGCTTTGGAGCGCCGCTAAAGGCAGGCTCCGGCGCCATTGTTCCGTCCCGCACTTGGCGGATGCGGTGTGACAACTGTCCCGCCGGCGCCGCAGAGCCGAACTATTTGCACGCCATGCTCGCGAATACTTGCGCCCAGGCTCGCGCGTGTCTCCGTCAAATCAATGATCTGGCGGATTTTTTCTGGTGAACGCTGCGTGCGTGGCAGCCGCATGTCCCAAGTGCTAGCGGCGGTGCAGTATTGACTTGGTAATAGGTGAGCCAGCAGCCTCAAGATGCTGCGAAACCCGAAGCATAGACGGCCGTTCTGTTGGCAGAGGACAAACGCTGGAATGAATACTGACGAATTAACACTGCGGTTGAACGGGTGGCGCATGGCCACAGCCGAAGTGCTCTACTATATGCCGGACCATCCGGCCCTGCTGCAGAGTTTTGTCTGGCAGACTCTCGATCTCGCACCCCGCTATCCCCGGATCCACAGGTTCCTCGATTTCTGGCGCCGGGAGATCGACGCGGTGATCCATTCGGTCCGCTTGGCCACCGGCGAGACGCTGGCGCCGCCCAAGATGAACCGGGCCGATCTCATCCTGCATCACTGAATTGCGATTGGCCGGCACGTTCCCGCGGCAGCATAGTTAATAAGCGGGGACGAACCGGGAGACGGAATTAGGATGCGAACGCTTATGATCGCAGCGGTCGCGGGGTTATTGACCGCCTGCGCCACCGCCACCCCGTACCAGCCAGCGGTGAGCGACCGGTATGGGTTCGAGGAACAGAGAATCGAAAGCAACCGAGTGCGGATCACCTTCCGCGGCAACTCGGTGACGGACCGAGAAACGGTCGAAACCTACCTTCTGTACCGCGCGGCTGAGCTGACGCTGCAGAACGGCCATGACTATTTCATCGTCGCCAACCGGGACACGGAAGAACACTCCCAGTTGCGTTCGACCGGCCCGTATCGTCCGCGCTTTGCTTTCGACTATTGGTACTTCTCGCCGCGCCGCGGCTGGAGCCCGTGGTACGATCCCTTCTGGGATGAGCCCACCAGCTATCGCGAAGTGACCCGCTACGAGGCGGTTGCAGAGATCGCGATGTTCAGCGGCGCAAAGCCGGCTGACGATCCGAACGCGTTCGACGCGCGCGAAGTGCAGGCGAACCTGCAGGGCCGCATCGTCCGTCCGCCGCCAGCGGGCTGAAGTACGGGAAAGTGCTCCGCGCTGGAGCTGGCTTTGCTAGGCCTCGCCTTTGCCGGCAAGCTCGGTTAGAGCTGTCGCCTGCCGTCGGGCGGCCCGCACCCGTAGCTCAGCTGGATAGAGCGCTGCCCTCCGAAGGCAGAGGTCACAGGTTCGAATCCTGTCGGGTGCGCCAGCGGCCTGTGAGCCAGTCAGCAATCGCTTGATTTTCCACGTCGTTGGCGTCCCACTTGGGCGCGCACTCTCTTGAAGACCGCTTACGATAGCATGCAGCCAGTCATATATCGCCGCAGACGCAACGCCATCACGAGAGGCGAGCGTGAGTGGCGCGTGGAAGACGACGCCTTGGTGGCCGTCGCCAGCACGGGCGCCGAGAAGCGGTTTGCATGGAGCGATATCAAGGCTGTGCGTCTATGCGCCCAACCGGCGCGGTTTCGGCGCTGGCGCTACGTGTTCGAATTGCAGCCCCGCCGCGGCGGCAAGGTTGTCATAGACAATGCGAGTTATCTGAGCGTCGGCCGGTATGAAGAGAGGTCCGACATGTACGGCCCCTTCGTGCGCGCGGCCATCGATAAGCTGAGCGTGACGAAGCCGGACATGCGCGTGCTGATCGGTGAAACCCCGAAGCGCTATTTTTTCCTATTGCTGGCATCGCTGGTCGTGTTGTGCGCGGCGGCGTACGTGCTAGTCGCGGTGCGCACGCCGATTGACGGCCTGCCGTACGCAATGCTGATCAAACTCGCGCTGGTGCTGCTGATGCTGCCGGTGTTGTGGCGCATACTGGGCGCGATGCCGCGTGGCGTTGCGATCACCGACATTCCAGAGCGCGTGCTCCCGCCTAGCGCCTGAATACGAGGTCGCGTGTGAGCCCGGCTACTGACGGCCGTCCGAGCAAGGCCATGGTGCGCCGGAGTTCCTCTTCCACCAGCGTCAACGCGCGCCGCACGCCCGCCTCCCCGCCGGCGGCCAAACCCCAGAGGTAGGCGCGGCCGAGCGCGACTGCGTTTGCGCCGAGCGCCAATGCGGCGGCCACATCGCTGCCGCGCCGCACGCCGCCGTCGAAGATGATCTCGGCATCGCCCTGTACGGCGTCAGCGATTGGCGGCAACGTGTCGATCGTGGCGGGCGCAGCGCCCAGTTGTCGTCCACCATGATTGGAGACCCAGACCGCATTGGCGCCGGCGGCCACCGCACGTCGCGCGTCACGGGGCGTTGCAATACCTTTGATCGCGAACGGTCCGCCCCATGCGTCGCGCAGCCATTGCGCGTCTTTCCAGGTGACGGTGCGGTCGAACTGGGCGTTGATGAACTCGATCAGTCCGCCATCGATCTTGAGATGCGCGAAATTGGCGGGACTGATGTGCGGCGTTGTCATCAGGTCCCAGAGATAACCGGGGCGCTTCAGCACCTGGCTCGCCGTATGCAGATTCACCTGCGGCGGGATCGTGAACGCGTTGGCGTGGTCGCGCTCGCGATTGCCGGCGATGGGCACATCGACGGTGAGGATGATGCCGGTGAACCCGGCTGCTCTTGCGCGCGCCAGCGTTTCAGTGACGAGCGCGCGATCCTTCCACACATAGACCTGAAACCATTTCGGCCCGCTGTTCACGCGGGCGATGTCTTCGACCGTTGTGGAGGCGATGGTTGAACACGCATAGACGATGCCGAAAGCCTGTGCAGCACGCGCCACCGCGCACTCGCCGCCGCGCGGATGAAAAAGCCGCGAGGCCGCCGTCGGGCTGATCAGAAACGGTAGCCGCGACGGCGCGCCCATGATCGTAGTTGAGGTGTCGATGGTAGAGACGTCGACCAGCGCATCCCAAACCAGTTCGATCTCGCGCAGGCGCGCCTCGTTGCGCCGGAGCGCCAGTTCGTCATCTGCGCCGCCGTCGATGTAGTCGAACACCATACGCGGCAGGCGCCGCCGCGCCAGCTTGCGCAGGTCGGCAATGTTGCGCGCCCGGGCGAGGGAGGAGGGAAGGTAATGGGCGCTCATTGCCGCAGCGCCGCCACCCTTGGCCGCAGCGGCGGGCGAGCACAAGCCGCCGCCCTTGCTCTCGCGGGCCTGGACCGGTAGGAAACCGCCCTCTTGGGACCGGGTCCGCCCGGCAGCCAGGGCCGCCATAGCTCAGCCGGTAGAGCGGCGCATTCGTAATGCGTAGGTCGGGTGTTCGAGTCACCCTGGCGGCACCATCCCGTTCATCTTTGGACGGTGCGAGGCGCCCGAACCTTCAGTCCGCCGTGTACGCCATCAGCGCGTCGGCGACTGTGCGGCCAATGCGTTGTGCCTCGGCCTCGGTCGCCTCATCATCGAGCTCCATCGTCAGGCCGGGCGCCCGCAGCGCTTCAAGCGCCCAGCGCTTTGAGGTGTTGCCGGTCTCGCTATGGCTGAATGTCCAAGGGAGCGGGTGATCCACGGCGCGATCCAACCGTTCGCGCAGCAGCGGCAGGAAGTTCACGGTCGGCGAGTCCGCGTCGAGCGGCGGCGCGTAAACGACGTTGCGGCGCGTCGAGTGGAAGTCGAAGAAGGCTATCGTGCGCCGGTTCTGCGCTTCGCCCAGGATGAAGTCGCGCAGTGCGCGGGTCTCCGGCTGCGTGAACTCGCGCCAATCGCGATTGAGGTCGAGGCCGCCATTGTTCCAGCGCCAATGGCCGCGCATCACGCCGTCTGGATTTGGCATGGGTGCGAGCAGGATGCGGTGGCCCGCGCGAAACGCGCGCGCTTCGGGCGTGTCGCTCATGATGCGCTCGACGAAGGCGCGAAAGGCGACCGCGCCGGTGGTCTCTGGCGGATGCTGGCGCGTCATGGCGACGACGAGATCCTGGCCCTCGCCGCCGCGATAGCCGATTAGAGGCTGGCCATCGATCGAGCGGCCATACTCGACTTGCTCGAAACGATGCGGCGCAAGCGTGGCGCGCGCCCATGTGTGCACCGCAGTCGGCGTTTCGATGGGCTGAGCGGCAATGAAGGTCGTGCCCTGCTGAAGCGAGAGGTTCATGGTCATGCGCCGCTCGTCTTGCGCGACGGTGACATCGCGGCTGCGCACGGAGGCCCAATTCGCCGCGTCGCGAGAGTATTTCGGTGCGTAACGATGCTCGTATTCGCCGTAATCGAGCGTGATCCGAGCGCGTGCGTCGGCGGGCGCATCGAGGCGGAAGGCGTACCAGGGGCTGCCATTGATGGGCCGGCCTTCAGGCGCAACATCGAGAATGATCTCGCCCGCGTCAGTCACCCGGCAGGTGTGACGGCCCCCGGTCG
>DASPMA010000424.1:0-2535 GCA_035627335.1 Binatia bacterium | reverse complement strand
TTTCTGACGCACCACGTCGGCGCAGCGCGCCTGCGCGCCGCCATCATCGATCACAAGCTCCGCGAAGGTTCAGGCGCTGATGCGCGCAAGGCCGAGGACATCGCGGACGCCGCTGGCGTGGAGGCGCACGTTCTCGAACTCATTTGGGCGGACAGCGCCAATCGCGCGCACGAAGCCGCGCGCGCCTTGCGTTACGCGGCGCTGTGCCAGGCCGCGCGCAAACTCGGAGCTCGTGTGATCGCAACTGGCCACACGCGCGACGATCAGGCGGAGACCGTCTTCCTGCGGGCCTCGCGCAGTTCCGGCCTGCGCGGCCTTGCCGGGATGGCCGCGTTTGCTCCGGCGCCTAGCTGGCCGGACGGGCGCGGCCTCTGGCTCGCGCGCCCGCTACTGCGTACGCGGAGGAATGAGCTGCGCGATTTTCTCGCCACACGCCGCGCCGCGTGGATCGAAGACCCCGCTAACGAAAACGAGATCCACGCCCGCGTCCGCGCGCGCCGCGCGCTGGCGGAACTCGAACGCGAAGGCCTTGACCCAATGCGTTTCGCTTCGTTTGCCGAACGCCTACGCCCGCATGTCGATGAGATCGACCGGCGCGCAGCGGCGCTGATCGATGATGCCGCGGCGTTCGACGCCGACGAGGTTGTCTTCGATCGCTCACGCTGGCGCGGCGACGAAACGGTAAGGCAGCGCGCCCTCGACGTGCTGATCACAGCCGCGTCCGGCGCCGAGCGCGGCGCGCCGCCGTCGCAGCTGGAGAATCTGTCGGAGGCGCTGGATCGCTCCGATTTTCGCGGCGCCACGCTCGCCGGCGCGTGGCTGCAACCGCGCGGCGGCCGCATCGTCATCGCGCGCGATCCGGGCGCGCTCGCCGGCCGCGCCGACGGCGCCGCGCCGGTTCCTCCGTTGCGGCTCGCGCCCAGCGCGGAAGCCGTTTGGGACGGACGTGTTTTGCTCCGCACGGACGAACCGGGGTGGTCTGTCGTGTTCAATGGCCGCAGCCCAGAACTGCAGCGCGGCGAGGAGCGCCGTCCGCTCGCCGCGGCCTCGCCGCATTGGCTGCTTAGAGAGCGCGTTCAGCATCTGCTGGGAGGAATTAACACCGGGAAATCCCGGTGAATTTTCCACTCTCCGCGTTCACCCGGCCTTGACCCGCGCCGTGCCAGGGTAAGGGGTGTTCAGGGGGGGACGAGGTCCCTATCTTGCTGAAGAAGAAGTTTCCGCGCCCAGCATGAGATGGCGCGCGGCCAGAAGGTCCGTTCATGCCGATCCGTTCTTTGCTGATTTGGGGTGTCGTCGCGCTTGTGCTGGTGGTGGCGTTCGCCGCCATGCAAGGCGGAAACAACGCGACGCGCAACGCGACGGAACTCGGCTATTCGCAGCTTCTGGAGCGCGTCGAGGCCGGCGACATCGCGGAGGTTACGACGCAAGGCGAAATGTTGATCAGCGATACGCGCGATCAGAAGCACTACGTCACCTATCTGCCCACCGGCACCATGTCGACTGTCGTGCCGCGCCTGGAAGCGGCGGGCGTCACGGTGAAGACTAAGGCGCCCGCGCGCGGGCCCAGCTTTGGCGACATTCTGCTCGGCATCCTGCCAATGCTGCTGCTGATCGGCGCCTGGTTCTTCTTCCTGCGGCAAATGCAAAGCGGCGGGCGAGGGGCGATGGGCTTCGGCCGTTCGAAGGCGCGTCTGCTCACCGAAGCCAAGGGCCGCATAACCTTTGATGACGTCGCCGGCATCGACGAAGCCAAGGACGAACTCGCCGAGATCGTCGAATTCCTGAAGGACCCTGGCAAGTTCCAGCGTCTCGGCGGCAAGATTCCAAAAGGCGCGCTTCTCGTCGGCCCGCCCGGCACCGGCAAGACGCTCTTGGCCCGCGCAATTGCGGGTGAGGCGAACGTGCCATTCTTCTCCATCTCCGGTTCGGACTTCGTCGAAATGTTCGTCGGCGTCGGCGCCAGCCGCGTGCGCGACATGTTCGAGCAAGCCAAGAAGAACGCGCCCTGCATCATCTTCATCGACGAAATCGACGCGGTCGGCCGCCATCGCGGCGCCGGTCTCGGCGGCGGCAACGACGAGCGCGAACAGACGCTCAACCAATTGCTGGTCGAGATGGACGGCTTCGAAGCCAATGAAGGCATCATCCTGATCGCGGCGACGAACCGCCCTGACGTGCTCGATCCGGCGCTCTTGCGTCCGGGCCGCTTCGACCGCCAGGTCGTGGTCCCGAACCCGGACATCGGCGGACGCGAGAAAATCCTGCGCGTGCACACGCGCAACGTCCCGCTGGCCCAGGGCGTCGACCTCAAGGTTATCGCGCGCGGCACGCCCGGCTTCTCCGGCGCCGATCTCGCCAACCTCGTCAACGAAGCAGCTCTTCTCGCGGCGCGCCGCGGCAAGCGCGTGGTGACGGCGCTCGAGTTCGAAGACGCCAAGGATCGCGTCATGATGGGCGCCGAGCGCCGCTCCATGGCGATGACCGAAGAAGAAAAGCGCGCCACCGCCGTCCACGAAAGCGGCCACGCGCTGG
>DASPMA010000423.1:0-7074 GCA_035627335.1 Binatia bacterium | reverse complement strand
TCGCGCTCACCGGCGTTATGCCGATCGTCTCCTCGGGGACGACTTCAGCGCGCGCTGGGCGCCGTTCCGTCCGCGGCGGAGGGGCGACTTCCTCTTCCGTCGCCGCGCTCTCAGCGACCGTTTCCTGCTGCGGCTCGAGCGGACCCGCCCGCAGCGGTTCTTCGGCGTACGGATCTTCGTAATTGATCTCGGCGCGCTGCTGCTGGTCCGGCGAGATTGTCTTCCACGCAGCGTAACTTCCGCCGGCGAGCACGACGGCGGCGACGCCGCCAATCAGCCATTTCGAAGCGCCGCCGCCCTTGGAAGCACGGATCGTCGTTGCGCCATGCGGATGCTCGCTCACGTTTCCCTCCTCGAGATTTGCCCTGTGGGAACCCGCCGAGCCCGCAACGTGCGCTCTGGTAAGACGTTCCGCGCCATCGTTGGTTCGGGGAATCCGCGGGCTATCAAACCGCGAAACGCTGCGAGCGGCGTGACCGCGGTCACTGTGAAAGCCAGTACTCCACACGCTCGCGCAAGCCGGCTAGGCGAGGGTAGCCGCGCGTTCGTAGGATTTCATTTACCACAAATCAGCAGCCTTAGTCCGTCAGCATCGTTGCGCAACCGATCCGGCAACGATGTCAGCGGGAGAGGAAGGACATGCGAAAATACGCGGCGCTTCATTCGCATCTCAACAAGCGCAACGGCCGTCCGGAAATGCTCACGTTCGAGGATATCGAACACATTATTGGCAAGCCGCTGCCGCGGAGCGCCCACAAGCACCGCTCTTTCTGGGCCAACGACAATCAGGATCACCACTCCCACGCCCGCGCCTGGATGCGCGCCGGCTACCGGGTCGCCTACGTGGACCGCGAGAAGAAGGTCATCCGCTTCGAACGCACGCGCTGACGCTGGACGGCCAGAGCGTGCATGCTACGGTCGGGCCGAAGGAGTAGCCCATGCGCCGTCTCGTTCTCGCCCTGGCCGCCGCACTGATGCTCGGCGCCTGCGTGTCTACGCTGCAGGGCGCCTACGACGACCAGGCTCGGCAGGACGAGTGCGATCGCGCGCGCGGCCAAGTCGAACGCACGATGTGCTGAGGCCCGTGAGGAGAATGACGATGCGTGTCTGGATTGCCAGCCTGGCCGCCCTCGCGGCAGCCTGTTCGGGCGAAGTCACTGTCGAGGGCGATGCCCCGCCCGGCGAGAGCTACACGCTCGAAGTGCGCGCAACCGAAGGCGAGCAGACCTATCTGGTCATCGCCCCCGACGGCCGCGTCGTCGGGGCGCGCGCCGCGGAAGGGGCGTCCGCCCTCATGAACGCAGATCGTGCACGTGAGCTGGCGGGCGATCCTCCGCCACAGGGCGAAACGCCGCCGGAAGTGATGTCGCTGCGCTTCCCGGGCATCGACATGCAGATCAACGCCGACGAAGGCGAGGGAGAGACAGGTCGCGCAAACGTCTCGATCAATGCCGGCGAGCATAGCGTTGTGGTCAATGCCGACGAGGGCGGTCCCGGCGAGGCGGACGATCGCGCTTATGTGCGCATTACCGGCGCCGACCAGGATGCGGTGCGCGACTTCATCGACGACGCCGAAGAATTGTCGCCGCAGGTGAAGACCGAGATGCTGGCGGAACTTGGCATCGCCGCGACCGCTCCAGAGGATGAAGCTCAGCCTTGACGCTTGTCAGTCGCTGCCGCTTTGGCTTTGCTGCGCTTCAGTGAATCGAGGGGAATCTCGAATGCGTGGGAAATTGCGCGCGGCCGCGGCCGCGTTGGGAATCCTTGCTTGCGCTGCAGCGCCGGCGTCGGGCGAGGAGGGGATGTGGACCTTCGACAATTTCCCCGCCGAACGCATGCGCGCGGAGATGGGCTGGGCGCCGGACCAGGCGTGGCTCGACCGCATCATGGCCGGCGCCGCGCGCTTGCCCGGTTGTTCGGCGTCCAATGTCAGCGATCAGGGGCTCGTGCTCACCAACCACCATTGCGTGATAGCATGCGTGACAGCGCTCTCGAGCGCTGAGGCGAACTTCATCGACGACGGCTTCATGGCGCGCGTGCGCGAAGAGGAGCGTCGCTGCCCGAACATGCAAGTGTCGGTCCTGACCGGCATCTCGGATGTCACGCAGCAGATCGATACAGCCACCGCGAACGCTACGCCGGAAACGTTCGCGCAGACGCGGGACGCGGAAATCGCACGCATCGAGGGCGGGTGCACATCGGGCGCACAGCGTTGCGAAGTGGTGAGGCTCTACCAAGGCGGGCGCTACTCACTTTACGCCTATAGGCGCTACGACGACGTGCGTCTCGTGTTCGCGCCGGAACACCGCGTGGCGGCGTTCGGCGGTGATCCGGACAATTTCAATTTCCCGCGCTATTGCCTCGATTTCTCTTTTTTGCGCCTCTACGAGAATGGCGCGCCAGCCGGGACGCCGAACCATCTGTCGATGCGCTTCGAGCCGGTGACGGCGGACGAGATTGTCCTCATCGCCGGCAATCCCGGCCGCACGTCGCGCTTGCGCACCACGTCGGAGCTCGCGTTCGAGCGCGACTTCAACCTGCCTTGGCAAGTGGCTTCGCTCGCGGAAATCCGCGGCCGGCTCATCGCCTATTCGGCGCAAAGCGCCGACAATGCGCGCATCGCCTCCAGCGCGCTGCAAAGCGTGGAGAACTCGTTCAAGGGGCTGTCTGGCCGCCGCCAAGCATTGGCGGACGCGGCGGGCTTCGCGCGCGTCACGGCGACTGAGCAAGATTTGCAGACACGCGTACGTCGCAATCGCGCCGCCACGCGCGAAGTCGGCGACGCATGGGGCGAAATCGCCCGCGCGCAAACCGCCTATCGCGGCATGTTCTATCGCTATCAGTACCTGGAATCGATCGCCGGCCAGCGTTCGCTCTTGTTCGGCTGGGGCCGCGACCTGGTGCGCGCCGCGGCGGAACGCGAGAAACCGAGCACCGAACGCATTCCGCGCTACACAGACGCGCGGCTGGCCACGGTCGAGCAGGGCCTGCGCGCCGACCGGCCGGTAACGCCGAGCTTCGAGGAAGTGCATCTTGCCTTCTGGCTCTCCAAGCTGCGCGAGAACCTGACCGTCGACGATCCGACTGCACGCGCCATTCTCGGCAACGAAAGCCCGGAGGCCCTGGCGCGCCGCCTGTCGCAATCGCGTCTCGCCGATCCCGCCTATCGCATGCAGCTATGGGAAGGCGGCGCTACGGCAATCGCCGCATCTGACGACCCGATGATTGTCTTCGTGCGCAGCTGGGACGATCAGGCCCGCGCCGCGCGTATCCAGTATGTCGAGCAGGTCGAGGGCCCTGTCGCCCGCGCGCACGAACGTATCGCTCGCGCTCGCTTTCGCGCCTTCGGCGAAAGCCATTACCCGGACGCAACCTTCAGTCCGCGCGTGTCATACGGCCGCGTGCGTGGCTGGACCGAGCCGGGCGGGCGCGTGATCGAGCCGTTCACTTACGTGGAAGGTCTCTATCAGCGCGCGACCGGATCACCGCCGTTTGTCCTAAGCCAGCGCTGGATCGACGCGCGATCGCGCCTGGATCCGCGCACGATCTACAATTTCTCAACAACGACTGATGTGATCGGCGGCAATTCAGGCAGTCCGCTGCTTGACCGCGAAGGCCGCGTCGTCGGCGCCGTGTTCGACGGCAACATCCATTCGCTGGGTGGTGAGTATTTCTACGACGTCGAACTCAATCGCAGCGTCACCGTTTCGGCCACGATCATCCGCGCCGCACTGGCGGACGTGTACGGCATGCAATCGCTGCTATCGGAGTTGGAAGGCCAATAGATATGAGGGCGCCGGCGCTCGGAAGGATACGCCGGCGCCCTCGGCCGCTCAGTGAAGAGCGGCCCCGATGAGCGCCTGTTTGCTCACCAGATCTCCACGCGCTGATCGTCCGCCAGGAAGAGCGCATCATCCGGCTGCACGTCGAACGCCGTGTACCAGGCGTCCATGTTGCGCACCGTGCCGTTGCAGCGGAATTTCGCCGGCGAGTGGGGGTCGGCCATTACTTGATTGCGCAGGGCTTCGTCGCGCGCCTTCTCGCGCCACGCCTGCGCCCACGCCATGAAGAAGCGCTGCTGGCCCGTGAGGTCATCGAGCACCGGCGCTTCCTGGCCGTCGAGCGAGAGCTGATAGGCGTAGAGCGCGACCTGCAGTCCGCCATTGTCGCCGATGTTCTCGCCCAGCGTGAGATCGCCGTTCACGCGTAGACCCGGGAGCGCTTCGAACTGCGCGTACTGCGTGGAGAGCGAGCGCGTGAGGTTCTCAAACGCCGCCACGTCGTTCGCATTCCACCAATCGCGCAGCACGCCCTGCGCGTCAGACTTGGCGCCTTGGTCGTCGAAGCCGTGGCCCATCTCGTGCCCGATCACGCCGCCGATGGCCCCGTAATTCACTGCGGGATCGGCATTCGGATCGAAGAACGGCGGTTGTAGGATCGCTGCCGGAAACACGATCTCGTTGAAGACCGGATTGTAGTAGGCGTTGACCTCCTGCGGATCCATGTAGAGCCATTCGCTCTTGTCGGTCGGGCGCGAAAGCCGCGCGACGTCATAGCGCCACTCGTATACGGCGGAGCGCTTGCGGTTGCCGAACGCGTCGCCCGCGCGCACTTCGAGCGCCGAGTAATCGCGCGGATTGTCCGGGTAGCCGATCTTGGGATCGAACGTGCGCAGCTTCTCGCGCGCCTGTACCTTCGTTTCCGCCGACATCCAGGTCAGCTGATCGATTCGCTCGCCGTAGGCGCGGCGCAGGTTCTCGATCAGCTCCAGCATTTGCGCCTTGGCTTCCGGCGGGAAGTGGCGCGCCACGTAGAGTTCGCCGACCGCTTTGCCCAATGCGCCGTTGGTGGCGGCCACCGCGCGCTTCCAGCGTTCGCGCTGTTCGGGCTGACCGGAGAGCGTCTTGCCGTAAAAGTCGAAGTTCTCGTTGTCGATCGCCGATGGCAACACGGCTGCAGTGTTGGAGAGGTAGTGGTAGGTGAGATAGGCGCGCCAAGTCGCCACCGGCGTCGATAGAAAGAGTTGAGAGAGCGGGCCCATCGCCGAAAGTTCGGAGATGACGACTTCGTTGACGTTGCCGAATTCCGAGGCATCGAAGTAGGCGTCCCACGGAAAGCGGCTGTTGAGCGCGCGGATCTGGTCGCGCGTGCGCAAATTATACGTCGCTTCGACGTCGCGGCGTTGTTCGATCGGCCAGTGGCGCTGCGCAATTTGCGTCTCCAGTGCGACGATGGCGCGCGCGCTGCCGGCCGGATCGGGATAGTCCGCGTGCGTCAGCATGCGCCCGATGTGCGCCTCGAGCGCGGTGCGCAGGTCACGCATCTGCTGCTCGCTGGAGATGTAGTACTCGCGGTCCGGCAGTGAGAGCCCGCCGTGGCTCATGCCGACAACGTATCGATTGGGATTGCGCTGATCGAGCGTGACACCCATGCCGATTGGGGAATCCACGGGCATATCGGGCGCGCCGATAATGCGGACCAGGTCTTCGTGCGTCTGCGCGGCGGCAATGCGCGCCAGGTCGGCTTGAATGGGCGCGAGGCCCGCAGCGTTGATCGCATCTGTATCGAGATAAGCGCTGTAGAAATCCGCGATTTTGCGGCCGTTTTCGCCGGCAGGGTTGGCGACCGTCTCCTCCAGAATCGCGCGCGTGTCGTTCTCGGCTTTAATAGCCAGCATGTCGAAGGTGCCGTAATAGGTGCGGTCCGCGGGAATTTCCGTGTCGCGGATCCACGTGCCATTCACGTAGCTGAAAAAGTCGTCGCCCGGATCGATGCTGAGATCGCGGGCGCTGAGGTCGATGCCCCAAGCGCCAATGGCGGCGCCCTGACGCGCGCGGTTGCAAGCGGCTGGCAGCACGGCCAGTGCAGCAGCGCCGGCCGAGCTGGCTAACGCCTGACGGCGGTTCATGTGCATGTTCGATCTCCCTCCCGAAGTGAGTTTTCCTTAGGCGCTGCTGCGCCGGGGCGACAACGCCGCTGAGACGAGCCGCCGCCCGCATGCGCTCTATGTCATTCGTCGACGACGAATGGCGTCAGCCGAGCGCCGCGTTGAGAAACGCCGTTTGCCGGGCGATGGACGCGAATGTCTGCGGCGTAGGAAACGCGATGAAGCCGTGGCAGGCCCCAGGATAAATGTCGAGCTCGCCGCGATTGCCCGCCGCGATCCAGCGGGCATGCATGAAGAGGCTGTCGTCCAAGAGCGCGTCCTTGGTGCCAACGGTGAACAGCGCCGGGCAAAGGCCGCGGAGGTCGTCATAAAGCGGAGATATGTGCGGCGCGCGCTTTTCTGTTTCGCTCATGCCCGGCAGAAACGCGTCGCCAAACTTGTGAATGTCGATCGTGCGCAGCACGAGCCGCTCTTCATTTCCGAACATCCGCGCGCTCGGCGTCATGCCGAGATCGAAGACGCCGAAGACGAGATTGGCCGCGCCGAAAGGCGTTCGGCCGTGCTTGTCGCGCAGGCGCAGGATCGTGAGCGCCGAAAGATGCGCGCCCGCGCTCTCCCCGCCGATCGCCAAATACGCGCCGCCGAAGTCCTTGAGATTGTCGCTGACCCACAGGGCCGCTGCCTCGCAATCGTCAGGTCCCGCGGGGAAGGGGTTTTCGGGCGCCAGACGATACTCGACGCTGATCGCCGTCAGGCGGGTCTGGTCAGCAATGCGCTCGAGCAAGCGGTCCTGCTGATCCGCCGCGCCTAAAGTATGTCCGCCGCCATGGATGTGCAGATAAACGCCGCGCGATTCTTCGGGTGCGATTACGCGCAGCGGTATCTTTCCCGCTGGCCCGTCGATCTCGATCCAGCGCGCGCGCTCCGAGTTGGCGGCGGCCGGGAAAATCCCTTCGCCCCGCGCCCGCGCTGCGCGCACCTTCGCCGCGCCAACTTCCCACCATTCCGGCATGCCCGCCATCGCCGCACAGATGGCTGCGTTTGTGGCCTCTGTCTCTTTCGGGATTGCGCCTTCGCTGAAGAGCTTGGGGTCGAGATAAGTCTGCGTCATTCCATGATCTCAATGCCGATGAGCCGGTTATCTTTGTCGAAATGAATCGAGACATCCGGGCCGTCATAGGCGCCTG
>DASPMA010000422.1:0-2331 GCA_035627335.1 Binatia bacterium | reverse complement strand
TCCAGGCGATCGCCCAGCGCGAAACCGTCAGCGAAGCCGTCTCCGACGCCATCGTCCGGCACGGCGACGACAGTGCACTCGACACGCTGATGCGCAACGAGGGCGCCAACGTCTCGCGCACCAGCATGGAAGCCGCGGTCGACCGCGCGCGGCGCAACGCACTTTTGCACGAGGCCGTGGTCAAACGCCGCGACCTGCCGCTCGATCTCTTGAACGACATGTATTTCGTCGTTGCCGCAAACCTGCGTGAGCAGATCATGACGCGCAACGCCTCCGTCGATCCCGCTGCGCTCGATGCCGCCCTCGCAAAGGCGCGCGAACGTTTGAAGCGCACGGTCGGCGATCTCAGCGCCGAAGCGAAGAACGCGATGGCGTTCATCCAGTCGAAGAAGAGCGCAGGCGAACTCAACGCGCGCATGCTGGTTTCGCTCTATCGCGAAGCCAAGCAGATGCACTTCCTCTACGGACTCGCGGAAGTCACCGGCGTCGATCCCGAAACTGTCTCCAGCATGCTGGAGCGCCGCGACGTGGATGCGTTCGCGATGCTCTGCCGCGCCGCCGCAGTCGAACGCCCGCTGTTCGTGACGCTGGCCGTACTCACCTGCGGCGGCGAAGACGCGATGAACCGCGCCGAAGAATTCGGCCGCATGTACAACAGCGTGCCCGTCGAAGCCGCCCAACGCGCTGTGCGCTTCTTCAAAATGCGCAAAGCGGCGGCTTAGGGCGCTCAAGTTTCCGGATAGAGACGTGGGAACAGCTGCTCCAACGCGCTCGTCGGAAAGCGCAGCGAAACGCGCCCTTTCGGCGTCTCCGATCCGAGCAGTCCGGCTCGCACAACATCGTTCAGCACGCGCCGCGCAGTTCGTTCCGGCAGACCCGTAATCCGCCCAACATCGCCGCGATCGATCTCACCGCGCATTAGCGCCTCGTCGAGAAGCCGCGCCGCCTCCGGCTTAAGTTCGCCGCGCTCCACGAACCGATGCAAGCGGCCCGAGAGCGCGTCCAGGTCGAACAGGTCCGCCATGAACGTCACCTGATCGACGCACACGCGTAGAAACCATTCGACGAACTCCTGGAGCGCGCGCTCGGATAGATTGCCGCGGCCGTCGAGATCGCCCTGTCGCGGCGTGTCCGCATGATCCATCATGCGCTTGTATTCGCTGCGGCTGCTCAAACCGCGCGCCAGCCCGCGCGACACGGCCCAGAGCCCGTGGGCGCCGACGCCCGCCTTATGCGCCATGGCATGACTCATCAGTCTGCTAACGCGCCCGTTGCCGTCGGGAAACGGGTGGATGTAGTTCAGTCGATGGTGCGCCGCCGCAATCGCCATCACCTGCGCGGACTTGCCCAACCGGTCGAAGCGGAAGCGCGCTTCGAAATGCGCCATGAAGTCCGCCACGCGACCGCTGGACGGAGGAACGTGTCGCCCCACCACGACATCGTGCTCGGGCAGCGCGCGCCATTCGCCGGGCTGCATGACGAAGGACCTGTTCGCGTTTGTAACGGTCAGCAGCGCTTCAGGCGCATCGCGATAGAATTCGCGGTGCAGCCAGCGGATGAAGTCGGCGGAGGCCGGCTCTGGCAGCGCCCCCGCCGCCGCCATGAGGTCGATTTCCGCCTGCACGCGCACGTGCGCGGCCGCTTCAAGTTGAAGGTTACGCCGTCGCTCGTCGCTATCGAGTTCGCCAGCAACGGCGCGCTCGATATCGCGCGGCCGGGTGTTATGGCCCTCGATCAGATTGCTGTAATAGGTGTTCATGATGCGAACGAGATCGGCCAGGTTCGCGGCCGTCTCTGGATGAAGCTTGGTTCCAAGCCGCGCGGACGCCGCCGCCAGTTCCGCAAGGCAGTCGGCGATCGGCGCTGTGGGGGCCTCCAGGCGCGCCGGTTCGATGCGGTCGACAGCTTCTATATCGGTCATGTTTGGCCGATCTCTGTACGCGACTATAGTTTGATAAACAATGGATTTTCCGGTTGATAGGCCAGTTTTGGCCGGTCTTATGGCCGATCTTCTGGCCGATTGCCCAGGGTTACCCCGCCCGCTCCTTCGCGGCTGAGAACCTCACCTTCGGGTTCTTGTCCTGCACGTAGCCGATTTCCCAGGCGCTCTTGCCCAGGAACACCGGCGCGCCGTCCACATCCTCGGCCATTTGCGCATTCGATTTTTCCACGAACGCCTCGAGATCGGCGCGGCTCTCAGCGCTGATCCAGCGCGCGGCCTGATAGGGCGATGTCTCGAAAATCACTTCGAGCCCATACTCGGCCTTCATCCGCTCATCGAGCACTTCGAATTGCAACTGCCCCACCGCGCCGACGACAAGATCGCCGCCG
>DASPMA010000421.1:0-3665 GCA_035627335.1 Binatia bacterium | reverse complement strand
CGCAAGCCAAGCCAGATCAACCCCGCCAGAGCCGCAATCGCTGTGAGACTTTGCAGCAGCGGCGGCAGCGCGCCGTGGACGCCGATCAGCGCCAGAAAGGACCAAAGGCCGACCGCCGAGAGCAGCATAAAGGCCGCGCGCAGCGCGCGCTCAAACGCCAGCCGCCGCTTGGCGCGGCTCGTCTCACGGGCGAGCTGGTCGAGGGCGTCCTGGTGTTTCAAGAGTCTCCGCTCGGGCCGAGCGTAACAGGGCGCCTCTGGCCAAACCATGACCGTGCGCCGCTAGGCGCAGCGCTTTTGTCGCTTACACGCCCTTGATTAGGCGCCCCAGGGCGGCGGCGGCGCGGGAACTGGACGGGTCAGATCGAACTCGACACGGAAATGCCGGTTCGGCCGGCGCAGCTCGTAGGCAAACATCCGGCCCGGATGCAGCTCCATTGCCCATGTATTTTCCGCCGAGGGGGGAATGTTGTTCTCCCGGAAGAGCTGCTTAGAGAACTCGTCCGCGGGAAACTCCTGCCGCTCAGCGCTGCCTTCGCCGATCGTGTCGCCGCCATACTGCGTGAGCACGTCTTCCGACCCGTCCTCATGGCGGTGATCGTGCTTCAGTCGAAGCCCCGCGTCAGTGCGCGTGATGACCCACGTGCGCGAGCGGTTCTCGCCGACATGGAACGGCGCCCGGATTTCGTCCGCGCCGCACTCGCGCACATGCATGACCAGCCGCTGGCCCGAGAACTGCGCGTCGGCCGTATCCGTGGTGACGACGCGTCCTTCAAAGGCTTGTCCGCAGAGGGCGGAGAGGTTCGCGAAGAACTGATTTTGCGCCGAGGGGCTGCTTGCGGCGCATCCGACAAGCGCGATGCTCAGCATCGCTCCGATGAAGACCTTACGCATCCTTGGGTCGCTTCCAGAAAAAAAGGAAATAAGTCGTTCCGATCCAAAGCACGACGATTGAAACGTTCGTGATGATCGCGGCCGCGTTCGACCAGGATTGGCCCGTGTTGCGCAGCACGGCTTGCGTAATCGGCGACACCTCGCCCGCCGCTGCAAGCGCCGCCAGATGCTCTCGTGCCCCGACCACTTGCGAACTCGCATTGTACATCAGCGCCACAAACATGGCGTTGCCCAGAATGTACAGAGCAAACACGGCGAGCTTCATCGCCAGCCCGGAACCGTTCAGAAAATAGAACACCGCCGCGATCACCACCAGATGCAGGCTGATCATCTGCGCAATCATGCTCTGCTGCGCGGCGTCGTAGTTCTGCAGTAAATCCAGAACGTCGTGCTCGCTCATTTCCCCTCCAGCCACGGCGGCAGCTGCTCCAGCTTAAGCTGATCCGCCACCTCCCAGCGCCGCCGCACGATCTCGAAGGTGTCGTCTCGCACCAGCACTTCCGGCACGAGCGCGCGTGCATTGTAGGTCGACGCCATCACCGCGCCGTATGCGCCCGCGGTCATGAACGCGACCAGATCGCCAGCCTGTAGCGGCGGCAGCGCGCGGTTGCGCGTGAAGGTATCGCCCGTTTCGCAGATCGGACCAACGACATCGTAGTTGATCGGCCCCGCCGTGGTTTCGCGCACCGGCCTGATCTCGTGATAAGCGTCGTAGATCGCCGGTCGGATGAGATCGTTCATGCCGGCATCCAGCACCAGAATTGGCCGCGGCCGCTCTTGAATGCGCACCACGCGCGAAATCAGCACGCCTGCATTGCCGGCAATCATGCGGCCGGGTTCGGCGGCGAGGGCGACGTCGAGGCCGCCGAATACGCGCTTGACCATCGCTGCGTAGTCTTGAGGCGAGGGCGGATCTGGTTCGTGGAAATACGGCACGCCAAGTCCGCCCCCGAGATCGATGCGTTCGACGCGGGCGCCGTCTGCCTTCAATTGCTCGGCGAGTCGCCGCAGCACGCGAAACGCCGCTTCCAGGGGCGCGAGGTCCTTGATCTGGCTTCCGATGTGAACGGCCAGGCCCTTGGCCTGCAGGTGCTTGTCGGCATGCGCGCGTTTGAAGAGTTCGGCCGCAGTCGCGGGCGAAAGGCCAAATTTCGCGTCGCCTTTGCCGGTGGAGATTTTCTCGTGCCCGCCCGCGCCGACGTCCGGATTGACGCGGATCGCGATGGCGGGACGCTTCTTGAGCTTCGTCGCAAAGCCTGAGAGCATTTCAAGTTCGGCAGCGCTCTCGACATTAATCTGATGCACACCGGCATTCACGGCGAACGTCAGTTCATCTTCCGTCTTGCCGACGCCCGAGAAGATGATCTTGTCCGCAGGCACGCCCGCCATCAGCGCGCGCTCGATCTCGCCCTGGCTCACCGTGTCCGCCCCAGCGCCTTGGCGCGCCAACGTCGCCAACACGCCGACGTTCGCGTTCGCCTTCACCGCAAACGCGACCAGCACCTCGCGCGGCGCGAAGGCGTCGCGGAACACCTTGAAGTGCCGTTCCAAGGTCGCGGTTGAGTACACGTACGCCGGCGTGCCGACCGCATCCGCGATCGCCGCCAGCGGCACGTCCTCACAGCAGAGTTCGCCGTTGCGATAATCGAAGTGATTCATGGCGCAATATGGAGCGCGGGCGTCCTCGCCGGCGTCGTTGTTCGTGCTAAGCTGGCCCTCGGCGTGCCTGGCCCGGTCATCGATTGCCGGCGAGGACGCCGGCGCTCCATAGTCACGGCGTCGTCGCGCCCGTCTGGTACTGGGCGCACCTGGGATCGAGGTCTTCGTTGTTTTCCATCTGGCGCTCGCATTCGCGGCGGATGGCGTCTTCGCTGTTCCACATCGGATCGGGACGTTCGAGGTCGCCCTTGATGCCGCAGGCCGTAACAACCGTCAGCGCAGCAAGCGCAAGCACAAGGCGGCTCATTCGAACATCTCCTTCCAGCGCTCGATCTGCTCGCGTACGCGTTGGGGCGCGGTCCCGCCATAGCTATCCCGGCTCTCGACGGACTTTTCAACCGTCAAGAGCGCCCGCGCAGCATCACCTATGCGCGGTTCTATGGCCTGGAATTCGCCAAGCGGCAGATGCGCCAATTCGGCAACGCCCCCGTCCTCCGCCCGGCGCACGATACGGCCGGTGACCTCGTGAGCTTCCCGGAAGGGGAGCTTCAGCTCACGCACGAGCCAGTCGGCAAGGTCGGTGGCGGTGGAATAGCCGCGCGCTGCGGCCTCCCGCATGCGCTCGCGATTGAAGCTGGTTGTCTCAATCATGCCGATCATCGCGGTGATGCAAAGCGCGAAGTTGTCGAACGCTTCGAACGTCAGCGCCTTGTCTTCTTGCAGATCCTTCGCGTAGGCGAGCGGTAATTTCTGCACGATCGCGTTGAGCGCCGCGAAATTGGCGCCGATGCGCGCCGCCTTCGCTCGGATGAGTTCCGCCGCATCCGGATTGCGCTTCTGCGGCATGATGGACGAGCCCGTCGACCACGCATCGCTGAGAGCGGCGAAGCCGAACTGCGGTGAAGTCCATAACACAATCTCTTCCGCGAGCCGCGACAAGTGCGTCATCGCGATCGAGAGGTTGGCCAGCGCGGCCAGCGCAAAGTCGCGCGAGCCCACCGCATCCAAGGAATTGCTCGCTGGTGCATGGAAGCCCAAGGCTTGCGCGGTCGCGTCGCGATCGATTTTGTAGCTGGTCCCCGCCAGGGCCGCGGCCCCGAGCGGGCACTCCCA
>DASPMA010000420.1:0-4565 GCA_035627335.1 Binatia bacterium | reverse complement strand
AACGACCACAAGCAGGGTCGCTTCGACGGCTTCGCCAAGAAGTACGGCTGCACCATGCTGGTCTGGTGGGAGCAGCATTACGATATGCAAGTCGCCATTGCGCGGGAAAAACAGCTGAAGACGTGGGAGCGGGATTGGAAGCTCCAACTCATCGAGAAAGATAACCCGTCTTGGCGCGATCTGCACGAAGACCTGTTGTTGCCGCGCCACCTGCGCCGCGACGACTTCTGGAAGAAAGGCCCGTAAAGTCATTCCAGACGCGCGGAGCGCGATCTGGAATCCAGGGGCCAACACGCAGCGCTACGATCCCCTGGATTCCAGATCGGCCTTCGGCCGTCTGGAATGACTCTAGAAGTGACCTTAAGTCTGCGATGGAGGGCCGCCCATGAATCTCGACGTCATCCTCAAGCGCTTCGAGCAGCCGGACGAGACCCGCACGTTCGAAAAAGGCCGCTTCGAACTCGTCACCATCGGCGGCATGACCATCGGCCGCGCCAGCTACGAGCCCGGCTGGAAATGGTCCGAGCACGTCGGCAAGGCGACCGGCGCCAAGCACTGCACCGTCGAACATGTCGGCCTCGTCGTCTCCGGCTGCGCCACCGCCGCCATGGCCGACGGCAAGATCACCGAAATGCGCGCCGGCGATCTCTTCTACATCCCGTCCGACCCGCACGATTCCTGGGTCGTCGGCGACGAACCCTACGTCTCACTTCACTTCATGGGCGCGGGCGCCTACGCGGCGGCCAAAGCATGATCCACGCCTCCATCATCGACGCCATCGGCAACACGCCGCTGATCAAGCTCCGCCGTGCGTCTGAGGAGACCGGCTGCACCATTCTCGGCAAAGCCGAATTCCTGAATCCCGGCCAGTCCGTCAAAGACCGCGCCGCGCTCGCCATCATCAAGGACGCGGAAGCGAAAGGCCAATTGCGCCCCGGCGGCGTCATCGTCGAAGGCACGGCAGGCAACACCGGCATCGGTCTCGCGCTCGTCGGCGCCGCGCGCGGCTATCGCGTCATCGTGGTGATGCCGCGCACACAAAGCCAGGAGAAGAAAGACGCCGTCATCTCGCTCGGCGCCGAGCTTGTCGAAGTCGATCCCGCACCCGCCGCGTCCGACAACCATTACACCAAAATCTCCCGCCGCATCGCCGAAGAGAAAGCGCGCAGCGAGCCGAACGGCGCTATCTGGGCCAATCAGTTCGACAACATCGCCAACCGCCAAGGCCATCTCGACACCACCGGCCCCGAAATCTGGCGCGACACGCAAGGCAAAGTCGACGGCTTCATCTGCGCCGTTGGCTCGGGCGGCACGCTCGGCGGCATTTCCATGGCGCTCAAAGCCAAAAACAAAAACGTCGTCATCGGCATCGCCGATCCCGGGGGCGCGGCGCTCTACAATTTGTACGCGCACGGCGAACTCAAAGCCGAAGGCACATCCATCACCGAAGGCATCGGCCAAGGCCGCGTCACTGCCAACCTCGAAGGCGTCGTCGTCGACGAAGCCTTCCGCATCGAAGACAAGGATTGGCTCCCCGTCCTCTACAATCTCGTCGAGGAAGAAGGCCTTTGCGTCGGCGGCTCCTCCGCGCTCAACGTGCTCGGCGCCATGGAGCTCGCGCGCAAGCTCGGCCCAGGCAAGACGATCGTCACGATCCTCGCCGACTACGGCAACCGCTACACCTCAAAGCTCTTCAACCCGGATTTTCTCCGCTCAAAGGGGCTTCCGACACCGCCATGGCTGCCGTGAAAGCACCCGGCAAACTTCGCTTGTGGATGCGCCGGGTCGGGATCGTCGCGGTCGCAATTCTTTGGGTCGCGATCGCGTACGCCGTGCTTCGAGACGTGATCGTCCAGGGGCTAACAGCGGGATATAGCAACGGGCGCATTCCCCATGCATCGAGCAACGTGGGCATGCTTTTGTTCGTGCTGATCTGCGCGCCGATTGCCGTATACTGGGTCTTCCGAACTTGGAACCGAAGCGGGAGCGAGATGCGCTCGCCGCAATCATACTTCACACGCCGCCGCGGTAAGCGACGCGAGTAGCCTATGCGACAAACGGCCTTGAGGCGTCACCCAGTATCCGCCTAGTCTCCGCGCCAAATCAGGGGACGCACATGCACCTTCGGCACGCACTTTCGGCGGTACTCGCGCTCGCCGCTTGCGCCACATCAGATCAACAGAGCGGATCCGGCACAGCGCCAGCAGAGCGCGTGTTCGCAGGTCCGCCGCTGTCGGAAACCGCGCTGCTGGAGCACATCAACATCCTGGCCTCCGATGAATTTGAAGGCCGCGCGCCCGGCACAAATGGCGAGCGCCTCACCCTCGATTATCTCGAACGCTCGTTTGCCGCCGCCGGCCTGCAGCCTGGCGTCGCGCTGCCGGACGGCACGCGCTCGTGGCGCCAGGAAGTGCCGCTGACTGCGGCCACATTGACGAACACGCCGACGCTCACGCTCACGGGCCGCGACGGCGCGCGCGAGTACGCCTACGCCACGCAATTTTCCGCCTGGACGCGCCGTCTCGATCCGACGGTCGACGTCGCCAACGCGCCGCTCGTGTTTGTCGGCTACGGCGTCAACGCGCCTGAACTCGGCTGGAACGATTACGAAGGCGTCGATGTGCGCGGCAAGATCGTTGTCATGCTGATCAACGATCCCGACTTCGAAACCGGCGACGATCGCGGTTTCGGCGGCCGCGCGATGACCTATTACGGGCGTTGGACCTACAAGTTCGAAGAAGCCGGCCGCCAAGGCGCGGCCGGCGCGATCATCGTCCACGAGACCGCCGGCGCGTCTTATCCGTGGGCCGTCATTCAATCTTCAACCGGCCCGCGGCCGCGCTGGGATGTGCTGCGCGCCGACGGCGGCGCTAACCGCACTGGCTTTGAAGGCTGGATCACCAACGAAGTGGCGATGGAAACCTTCCGCCGCGCCGGCCTGGACTTCAACCAGCTGAAGGCGCGCGCGCAGACGCGCGGCTTCCGCGCTGTGCCCATGGGTACGCTCCGCGGCTCACTGCATCTGGAAACGCGCGCCGAAACACGCATGACATATAATGTGATCGGCGTTCTGCCGGGCCGCGCGCGCCCGCAGGAGACGATCATTTACTCGGCGCACTGGGATCACCTCGGCCGCTGCCCGGCAATCGACGGTGACGACATCTGCAACGGCGCGCTCGACAACGCGACTGGAACGGCCGCTTTGATCGAACTCGCCCGTCGTTTCTCCGCCGATGGCGCCGGAGAGCGCTCGGTCGCGTTCGCAGCTTGGACAGCGGAAGAGCAGGGGCTGCTCGGCGCGCTCTACTACTCGCAGCACCCGGTATTCGCGCCGCGCGACACGGTCGCCAACATCAACATGGACGGCATCAACAGCATGGGGCGCACGCGCGACATCGAGATCGTCGGCATGGGCAAGAGCGAGATGGACGATCTGGCCGTCGCCGCGGCGCAAGCACAAGGCCGCCGCGTCGAGCCGGATTCTAATCCGGAGGCGGGCTACTTCTACCGCTCAGACCAATTGCATCTCGCCCAGCTCGGCATCCCGGTGCTTTACACCTCGAACGGCATCGACATGCTCGAAGGCGGCGTCGCCCGCGGCCGTGCACTCAACGAGGCGTACGTGGCCAATAACTATCACAAGCCCTCCGACGAAGTGACGCCCGAGTGGAACATGTCCGGCGGTGTCGAAGACTTGCAGCTCCTCTACGCCGTCGGCCGCGGGCTTGCCGACAACAATTCCTGGCCGCAATGGCGCGCCAACGCCGAGTTCAGGGCGGCCCGGACGCAGTCGGGCCGGTAGGTTGGCGCCTCGTGGATAGGCGTCGCCCTGAGCTTGCCGAAGGGCGACGTCTCCCGTCCAAATGGGGGATATTGAGCGTCTCTTTCCATGCTTTTCCGCGCCACATGCGTTGAAAAGAAAGCGAATTGCCAGAATCAATCCGACCGGCTTCCGGCGCGCTTAAACTCGGCGCGTCATGTCCAACACAGCAAAACTCTGGTCCGCCGCGAAAGCCATGTTCGAGCGTATGC
Source organism: Binatia bacterium (assembly GCA_035627335.1). Taxonomy (GTDB): domain Bacteria; phylum Pseudomonadota; class Alphaproteobacteria; order Caulobacterales; family Aquidulcibacteraceae; genus Vitreimonas. The sequence goes on along the minus strand of DASPMA010000420.1, from coordinate 533 downwards.
GCGCCGCCATCGGCGACGCCGCCGCGCTCGCTCGACGCGACTGGATCGGTCCAAAGGAGCAGCGCGAGATTCGTGCTTGGCTCGGGCCGATCATCGCCATGGCGCGCAAGATCGTTTTCATCGAAGCCGCCGCGCTGCCGCGTTGCGCCCCGCCGCCGGCCGCCAAGCGTGCAGCTACGCGCGCGAAGAGCCCGCGCCCGCGAACCATTTCCATACGGCTATGGCCCCAACAGAAGCGCATCGGTCCGCGCGCCCGCCAGCTCGGCCCGCCCGTCCTGGTGCGCGACATCTGGCGTGACCGCGCGCGCGAAGCCGCGGCGCGTCACCTCGCCATGGTGCGCTTTATGCGCCCGACGCCGCACCTTCAGCTTTCGCGCCGGATCGAGGCCCTGGCGCGCCTCATCGCGCGTCCGCTCGCCGCAGCGCGCCGTCTCGCGCGCAAGCTGCGCCTCATGCCGCGCATCGCGATCAAGATCGGCGCCGCGCTCCTGCCGCGCACCAGGCTTTACGATTGCCCGGAGTACGACACGGCT
>DASPMA010000419.1:0-4399 GCA_035627335.1 Binatia bacterium | reverse complement strand
CACTGGAGGTTACGCCCTGCGCCGCTACGAACGCTACCGCCGCATCGTGCAGGACCCGCACACCAATCGCTGGCGAGCGCGCAACGCGATGATCGCGCAGCAGCACCGCATGAACGTCGGCGCCATCATTGAATCCGAGATGCTCAATGTGCGTTTGGCCCATCGCGCCGCCGACCGGGTACGAGCGGGCGTGCCGAAAAGCGAAGGTCCGCGTCCGCTCGTGCCTGGTCGGAGACTTGGCCAGATCGAAGAATGGTTCATTGAGGGCCTCACGCCCGGCGACACATTCATGTTCGGTGGCGAAATCCTGCGTCTGATCGGAGTGCGTGAAACGGATGCCCTCGTCATCAGGGCCAGTGCTGAGCAAAATCCGAAAATTCCTTCCTATGCCGGCGGCAAGTTTCCGCTCTCGACCTTCCTCGCCGAACGCGTGCGCGAAATGCTTCACGAGCCGAAGAGGCAGAAGGCGCTGCCGTCTCAGGTGCGCGACTGGATCAAGTTGCAAAAGCGCCGCTCCGTCGTGCCGGCGCCTGAAGAAATGCTGGTCGAGACCTTTCCGCGCGGCAACCGCCACTATCTCGTCTGCTATCCGTTCGAAGGACGCTTGGCGCATCAGACTCTCGGGATGCTGCTGACGCGGCGCCTTGAACGCGGCGGCAAGCGTCCGCTGGGTTTTCTCGCCAGCGAGTACGCTGTCGCCGTCTGGGGCCTGGAGCCGATGGGCGATGTCGCCCTCGCAGAGCTGTTCGATGAGGACATGCTGGGCGACGATCTCGAAAGCTGGCTCGGCGAATCCACGCTAATGAAATCGATGTTCGCCAAGTGCGCCGTGATCGCCGGCATGATTGAACGCAAGATGCCCGGCGCGGAAAAGAAGACGGGACGCCAAGTCACCTTTTCCGCCGATCTCATCTACGACGTGCTCAGACAATACGAGCCGGACCACATCCTGATGCAAGCCGCGCTCGCCGACGCGGGCGAGGGCTACCTCAACCTAAAGCGCCTCGGTTCGCTGCTTGATCGCGTAAAGGGCCGCATCGTGCATCAGGACTTGCCGCACGTCTCGCCCTTCGCCGCTCCCGTGATGCTAGAACTGGGCCGCGTCGGCATCCGAGGCGCGGCGGAGGACGCGATCCTCGAAGACGCCGCCGCGCTGATCGCCGAAGCGATGAGCTGATCGTTGCCTAAGCGCCACATTCCGCGCCCGCGAATCTGGCGTTAGCTTCCGCGGCTATGCCGCTCCTCGCCCGCCCCGCCGGCCCCAAACCGCGCCGTCCGCGCAAGGCAGCCGAGCGTGCGCTTCCGCCGATGGCCATTGTGGGCGCGACCGTAGAAGCAAAGCTCGGCGGCGTCACAGTGACAGCGCTGCCGGAGGGCGCGCTTTGGATTGCAGAGGCGAAGGCTTTGGTCGTCTCCGATCTTCACTTGGAGAAAGGCTCGTCGTTCGCTCTGCGCGGCCAGATGCTGCCGCCGTACGATACGCACGCCGGGCTGATGCGTCTGACCGATCTCATGTTGCGGCTGTCGCCGGAGATCATCGTCTCGCTGGGCGACTCCTTCCACGACGGCGGGGGGCCGGGGCGTATGGACGCGCGTGATCGCCAGCTCTTGACCGTCTTGATGTCGCGCTGTGACTGGGTGTGGGTCGAAGGCAATCATGACGGCAGGGCGTCCGAGACGCTGGGCGGGGCGGGGCGGGATGTGCTGCATCTTGGACCGCTGGTGCTGCGTCACCATCCGACGAAAGGCGCCGCAGCGGGCGAGATCGCGGGGCATCTGCATCCCTGCGCGAAGGTAGCCGGGCGAGGGACTGCCGTGCGCAGACGCTGCTTTGCGCTGGGGCATGATCGCCTGGTGATGCCGGCGTTCGGCGCGTTCACCGGCGGGCTCAATGTTTGTGACGAAGCGTTCGCGCCGATCTTTCCTGACGGCGCGACAGCGCTGGTGATGGGGCGCGACAAAGTGCTGCCCGCGCCCATGCAGCGTCTGCTGCCGGATTAGAAGCGCCGCAGCACCGTCGCGAGCGGGATTAGCAGGCAAATGATCATCGCGCCGCCTGTCAGAACGCGACGAAGCAGCGGATACCATTCAGGTGCCGCCGCATCTGCTGCGCTGCGGTGATCCCAAAGGTATTGAGCTGCAAACAGGCCGGCGAACACGGAGGAGGCGCCGAGGGCGCCGGGGACGAGCACGACGAAGAGGGCGAGCACCCAGCCGGCGAGGGCGGGGAGGGCGCTGAACATGAGGCGCAGGCCGTTCGGGGCGTGTGGGGCGCGCATCAGCTCGAAGCCGCAGCGGACGCCGCCGAGAAAGGAGAGGAGGATGGCGCCGTAGAGCGCGAAGCTTACGGCGCCGAGATGCGCGGTGTTTGGGTGCTGCGACAGCGAGACCAGCGCCGATACCGCAAGCGGGGCGAGGCCGAGGAAGCCGAAGCGCAAAGCGCTGCGCGGCAGGAAGGGATAGTTCGGTTCGGTCACGTGCGGCGGAACAAGAGGGCGGAGATCCAGCCGGCGAACAGCGCGAACAGCACGGTGACGACGCCGTAGAGAAACGATTGCGTCGTCGCGAGGTCGTGGATGCGGCGTTCTATGCCGACGCGGGCGATGGTGACGGGGATGCGCTGGGAGGAGATGAGGCGCCCGTCGCGGAACAGATACGTGTCGGCGTGGTATTGCGCGATCGGCGCGTTGGCGGGGAGGCGGACTTCGGCGCGGAAGAGGCCGCCTTGATACATGGTGAGGCCGCCGCGCCGCTCGGGCGTCGGCTGGCCGATATAGGTCTGGTAGAGGCCCTGGCTGTAGCGCAGGCGCACGAGCGCGCGGCGATAGGCGGAGGGATCGCCCTCGCCTGGCACGGCGCTTTCGAGCTGGGCGGAGGCGGCCGGATCGAGCTGATAGCGCCAGATCGATTGCGGGCTGGCGATGTCGCGCAGCGGCCGGTTGCTCAGCACCGCGAAGAAGGACGGCGCGCCGGAAAAGCGCACCGGATCGTCGTTGATCCACAAGCCGAACACGCGCCGCTTGCGCATGACGACGGTGCGCACATTGGGGCCGCGCAGCGCCACGACGATGTCGCCGCGCCCGCGCCGGTCCGGGTTGACGCCGAACACGGTGATGTAGGAGCCGCGATAATCGGAGCTGACGGTGATCTGCTCCTCGACCACGGCGGCCGGCAGATCGTTGGCGACATCGCCGGGATTTTGCGCGCGCGCGGGCGCCGCGGCCAGCAGTAACGCCAGCGCGAGGACGGCGCGCCTCACCAGAGCCCTCCGCCGAGCACGTAGGCTTCGTCCGGCGGGATGACGACGTCCCAGGCGAACTTGGCGCTCGCGGCGAGCAGGATGACGCCCAACAGGCCGCGGATGTGCTCGTTCTTGAGGCCGGCGCCGACGCGCGCGCCGAATTGCGCGCCGATCACGCCCCCGGCCATCAGGATCGCCGCGAGCACCAGATCCACGGTCTGCGTTGCAGTCGATTGCAGGATCACGACCAGCGAGGCGACGATCAGCACCTGGAACAAGGATGTGCCGATCACGACATTGGTCGGCATACGCAACAGGTAGATCATCGCCGGGATGAGGATGAAGCCCCCGCCAATGCCCATGATGGCGGCGAGCGCGCCGACGACGAAGCCGAGAAACAGCGGCGGGATCACGCTGATATAAAGCCCCGAGCGCGGGAAGGGGATACGCAGCGGCAGCGTGTGCGCGATGGTGCGCGCGGGACGGCGCAAAATAGAGACGCCGCGCAGCGTGCGTCCGCGCCAGACCGCATAGCTCTCGAACGCCATCAGCCAGCCGACGCCGGCGAGCAGAATGAGGTACAAGAGCGAGATGATCAGATCGAGCTGGCCCAGGCGCAGCAGCTGCTCGAACAGCGCGACGCCCGAGGCGCTGCCGAGAATGCCGCCGATCGAGAGTAAAAGCCCCATGCGCCAGTCGACGGCCTTGCGGCGCGTCTGCGTCATGATGCCGGAAAACGAGGTCGCCGCGATCTGGCTGGCGCCTGTCGCCACCGCAACGGGCGCGGGCACGCCGAGGAACATCAAGGTCGGCGTCATGATGAAGCCGCCGCCGACGCCCACCAGGCCCGACACAAAGCCGACGGCGCCGCTGACCAACAGGACAAGCAGCACGTTCACCGGCATTTCGGCGATCGGTAGATAGATCAACAGTCCAGCTCTGGATTCGCGCAGCCGCGATTAGGGCAATAGGGCAATAGGGCAATAGGGCAATATGTTCTTTGACGCGCGCGCTTTTGGGCCGCGCGTTCGCGAGAGGCGCCGCTGCCGCGACCGCCCCTATTGCCTTATTGCCCTATTGCCCTACTGCCGTTGCGAAGCAGGAGGCGGGGCGCGCCGGACGCGCCGGGTTAGTGTCTTGGGTGCGCGCTGCGATCGC
>DASPMA010000418.1:0-2087 GCA_035627335.1 Binatia bacterium | reverse complement strand
GCGGTCCATTGCTGACATATCTGCGGGCTACCGCTCCACGCAGAGCGCAATCCCCATGCCGCCGCCGATGCAGAGCGTGGCGAGGCCGCGCTTCTTGTTGCGGCGCTGGAGTTCGTAGAGGAGCGTCGTCAGCACGCGCGCGCCGGAGGCGCCGATCGGATGGCCGATGGCGATGGCGCCGCCATTGACGTTCACGATGCTCTCGTCCCAGCCCATGTCCTTGTTCACGGCGCAGGCTTGCGCGGCGAAGGCTTCGTTGGCTTCGACGAGATCGAGGTCGGCGACTTTCCAGCCAGCCTTCTCCAGCGCCGCCTTCGACGCTGGGATCGGCCCCGTTCCCATCACGGCGGGATCGACGCCGCGCGAAGCCCAGGAGGCGATGCGCGCGAGCGGGGTAAGGCCGCGCTTTTGCGCTTCGTCGGCGGTCATCAGCACGAGCGCGGCGGCGCCGTCATTGATGCCGGAGGCGTTGGCGGCCGTGACAGTGCCGTCCTTCTTGAATGCGGCGCGCAGTTTCGAGGCGCCTTCGACGGTGGCGTCGTGCTTGATGTATTCGTCCTGCTCGACGATCACGTCGCCCTTGCGGCCCGACACGGTGACGGCGACGATCTCGTCCTTGAACTTGCCGGCCTTCTGCGCAGCGCTCGCCTTCTGCTGTGAAAGCGTGGCGAACTCGTCCTGTTGCTGACGCGTAATCTGCCACTTCTCGGCGACGTTCTCGGCGGTGATGCCCATGTGATATTGATTGAAGACGTCCGTCAGGCCGTCCTTGATCATCGTGTCGGAAAACTCGGCCGGGCCCATCTTCACGCCGGCGCGCAGATGCGAGGCGTGCGGCGAAAGGCTCATATTCTCCTGACCGCCGGCGACGACGATCTTCGCATCGCCCGCCTTGATCTGCTGATAGCCGGTGACGACAGCACGCAGTCCCGAACCGCACACCTGGTTCAGCGACCAAGCTGGGCTTTCGTCCGGCACGCCCGCCGCACGCGACGCTTGCCGCGCCGGGTTCATGCCTTGGTTGGCGGTCAGCACTTGCCCGAGGACGACTTCGGAGACCTCTTTCGCATCGACTTTTGCGCGCTGCAGCGCGGCGGTAATAGCCGTCTTGCCCAGCTCATGCGCGGGCACTGCAGCAAAGGCGCCGTTGAACGAACCGACCGGGGTGCGGGCGGCGGAGACGATGACGATGTCGGTCATGGGAGGGCTCCTGGAAGCGGCGAAAGCACTGGACACAAAGGCAGACTTGACCGCCCCTATCGCACAAGCGGCACGCGAATTCCAAGTCAAGCCGCCGCGATCAGCAGGCGAAAACAGCGGCTTTGTCTTGCATTGCGGCGAAGGACGCGGGATTCTGCGCCCGGCCCGCGCCTTCGCGGGCGCCAAACGGGCGCTAGCGCTGTTGCGCGGACCGCCTAAAGGAAGGGATTCACCCGTGGCGGATGCGACAGGCCCAGCGCCGGATGAGACGAGCGCAGAGGCTCAGGGCGAACCCGTCGTCATCAAGAAGTACGCCAATCGCCGCCTCTACAACACGGCGGCATCCACCTACGTCACGCTGGACCATCTCTCGGAGATGGTGCGTGAAGGCGTCGATTTTATTGTGCTTGACGCCAAGACCGGCGACGACATTACCAGATCAGTGCTCACCCAGATCATCGTCGAGATGGAAGGACGCGGGCAGAACCTGCTGCCGGTGCAGTTCTTGCGCCGCCTCATCCACTTCTATGGCGAGCCGATGCAGGGGTTCCTGCCGCCCTACCTGGAAATGAGCATGGAGAGCTTCGCGAAAGCTCAGGAGAAAATGCGCGAGAACATGTCGCGCGCGTTCGGCGCGACGACGCCGATGGCGGCGTTCGAAGAACAGGCCCAGCGCAACATGGCGCTGTTCCAGCAGGCGCTCTCGATGTGGACGCCGTTCGCCACGGGCGCGACGGGCACGCCCTTCCCGGGCATGCCCGGCGCGCGCACGGCTGCTGAGGCCGACGACGGGGACAAGGACGAGCAGGTCGCCGAATTGCGCAAGCAGATGGAAGCGATGCAGAAGCAGCTCGACGCCATGAGCCGCGGCAAAAGCTGAGCGTCAG
>DASPMA010000417.1:0-3836 GCA_035627335.1 Binatia bacterium | reverse complement strand
GGTGGCGTACACGGCGGTGGTGGCGCTGCTTTACGCCATCTTCCGGCCGGTGAACCGGTCGCTGGCGCTCGTCTCGGCATTCATAGGGCTTGCAGGCTGCGCGGCGTCGGCGACATTCCTGGTGAACCAGCTCGGCGTTCTGGCCTTGCTCGACGGGGCGGGCGCCGCCGATGCGCAAACACAGCTGTTGACGCGTCATGCGATGCGCCTTGGTTCACTTGGCAATACTCTGAGCCTCGTCTTCTTCGGCTTCTACTGCCTCACACTGAGCGCGCTCGTGTTCGGCGCAAGCTTCCTGCCGCGCTTTCTCGGCGTATTCCTGCTCATCGCCGGCGCGGGTTGGCTCATCGGAAATCTCGGCGCGATCATCGCCCCCGATCTCCTCGGCGGCGTCTCGCCCTATCTCATACCCGTGAGCGGCCTCGGCGAATTCATCTTCACGCTCTGGCTGCTGGCGATGGGCGTGAACGCGGACAAATGGCGTGCGCAAGCGGCCGAGTCGTAAAACCTCGATTGCACGCGGCATCGCCCGGCGCATACTCAGCCACTTACCGCCGGGGGTGAGCATGAGAAATGTTCTGAGCGTTGCGGCCGCGTTGGTTTTCCTAATATTGAGCGCCACGCCGAGCGCGGCGCAGGACAAGGGAGCACAATCGCTCTCCGCGTCCGACTATCTGGGGTCCTGGCACGGCGTCACGGATTGGCGCGCCGTCGACGGCTATGACAATCCCAGTGGCCGGTGGGAATTTCGAGCCGAGGGCACGTTTGTAGACGAGGGCAACGATGCCGGACCGTGGAGCGTCAGTTCGGACGGCTACATCACCTTCAGCTACCCAAGCGGCGGCGGCCAAGCGCGCTACACAGGCACGATCGTCGGCGACATGTTGGTCGGAACAATGACGACTGCAGCTGGTGACTATAACGGCGTCTTCGCGATGCGGCGTTAGTACAGCCGGCCGCCCGACAGCGCGGGACGGTCCACGTTCAACAGCACGACATTGCCGTTGCGATCCGGAAAGCCGAGGCAGAGCACTTCGCTCATGAACTTGCCGATCTGCTTCGGTTCGAAGTTCACCACCGCGGCGACGCGGCGTCCGAGCAGCTCGCCAATGTCGTAGTTCTGCACCACTTGTGCGCTTGACTTTTTCACGCCGAGCGGATCGCCGAAGTCGATCCAGAGTTGATAGGCCGCCTTCTTCGCCTCCTCGAACACCTTCACGTCGATGATCGTGCCGAGGCGGATGTCGACCTTCAGAAAGTCGTCAAAGGAAATGATCGGCAGGCGCGCATTGTTTTGCGGGTCGTCGGCCATTTGCGTGCTCTCTCCCTATTGCCCGATCTTTGCGGGCTCGGTGCGGGGCCCGTCCGGCCCCATCACGATCTGGTCAACTTCGAGCTGGGCGTCCTTCAACTGGCTCTCGCAGCGCGCCTTGAGGGCGGCCCCGCGCTTGTAGATACGAATCGAGTCGGCCAACGGAACGTCGCCGCGCTCCAGGTGAGCGACGATTTTTTCCAGCTCCGCCAAGGATTCCTCGAAGGAGAGCTGGGTGGGATCGCGGGCGTCGGCGGTCATTTTCCAAAGGTATGGGTTCAAAGGCAGTAAGGGAATAGGGCACGAGGGCAGTATGTAAGCGACCTACCGCCTTACTGCCTTACTCACCTAATCCCTAACATATCGCCGGTAGCTCCAATACTGGTCGCCGTGGTCCTCGACCTCCCGCCAGCCTTGGCGCTTGAGCACGGGGCGCATCATCCGGTTGAACCACCCGTGCGCGCACAAAAGCACGTTCTGCCCGCGCAGCGCCTGCGCCGTTAATGTTGCAACTGCTGCCTCGGCGCGCACCTTCGCCTCTGCTTTGCTTTCCATCCCATCGTGCCAGCCAAACCACCAGGCGATGCGCGCCCACACGCCCCATGTCTCAGGCCGGTGTTTGCCCCAAAGACCGGGCGGGGGGAGCGGCGCTTCGACGAATACGGGATCGGTAATGACTTGGCGCCCGTCCGCGACGAGTTCGGCCGTATGGATGGCGCGCGACAGAGTGGAGGAGAAAATGATGTCCGCCTGCCGCGCGTGCTCAACGAGGCGCTCCGGCGGCTTTTCGTCAGGATGCAGACGGGCGAGGTCGTAGCCTTTCCACCAATCGCGATAGCCGCGCTGGTCGATCCGCACCGAGCGGTCTGCGTGCGGCTGGCCGTGCCGCGCGATAACGATCGAACCGATCTTCGCGGCTGAACGGCGATCCAGCGTCTCTTCGGGCGCCATCGTCGTCATTCTGACCCTCGCGCGCCCTGCTCGCCCCCTCCCCGTGAGCGGGTCCTAGTCGCGCTGGAGCGCGCCCAGATATGCAACCGCAGACCGGGCGAGCGCGCCCAAGTCGTATCCGCCCTCCAGAGTCGAAACAAGCCGACCCTGGCAGCGCTGTAATGCGATTTCCCGCAGGCGTTGCGCGGCCCAGGCGAAATCAGTCTCATCAAGTTCCATCTGCGCGAGTGGATCGGCCTTGTGTGCGTCAAAACCCGCGGACGCCAGGATCAGTTCGGGCGCGAAAGCGTCTAGAGCCGGCAGAACGCGGGTTTCCATCGCGTCGCGCCATACCGCGCTGGCGGCGCCTGCGGGCAGCGGGACGTTGACGACGTTGTGGGCGATGCCGGTCTCACTTGATGCGCCGGTGCCCGGATAAAGCGGCGATTGATGCGTCGAAGCGAAGAAGAGGCGGGGCTCCTTTTCAGCAACGGTTTGCGTGCCGTTGCCGTGATGCACGTCGAAATCGATCACCGCGACGCGCCCCAACCCGTGCGCTTCGAGCGCATGCACCGCGCCGATCGCGACGCTGTTGAAAATGCAAAAGCCCATCGGTGAAATCGGCTCGGCATGATGGCCCGGCGGACGCACCGCGCAGAACGCCATCGTGTCTTCGCCGGCCATCACGGCGTCGACCGCAGCAACACAAGCGCCGGCCGCCCGATAGATCGCTTCGCGCGATCCGGCCGAGAGGTACGTGTCCGGATCGAGGCGCACACGCGCGTCTTGCGCTTCGGCAAACGCCGGTTCGAGCGCTTCGATGTAGCGCTGAGGATGCACGCGCTCGATCGCCTCGACAGTCGCGAGCGGGGCTTCGCGCCGGTCAAGCGGCATGTCCTCCAGCGCGTCGAGCACCGCTTTCAGCCGCCCCGCGTGCTCGGGATGACCAGGCGGGGCCTCATGCGCCAGCATGGCGGGGTGCGTGAACAGAAGCATGCTAAGGACTTAGCAAATGCGATGAAGGGCGCCGAGGGGGAGCTACCTCGACGCCCTTCTTAGGACCGCGATGTCGCGCGTTGCGCGACTATAGTCGGCGGTTCGAACTGGTTCAGCCGATCTGCGCCACGGCGTTTGCGAGCGTCAGCATCGCAACTGCGATCAGGAAGAGGCTGTAAACTCTGGTGCGGGCCATTGGTCTTGCTCCTACGCCACCAAGGTGGGCGCCGATCCGCCGCGTCGCCGTGACGCCGGGCACGGCTCGGCTCCGCGCTCTTACCGGCCGGGCATCCGTGACCCGGAGCGCCGGATTTCGGCGTACTGAGCAGCTGTTTCGGCGAAAACCCGTTGCCCTGGGCTATCCGGGCCGCAATGAAGCCCGGGCCGTCTAGGGGGAACCATGCTCAAGTTTCGTCCGCTCGCTATCGCTGCCCTGCTCATCGCCGGGGCGCTGTCGCCAACTGCTGTCGCGCAAAACACCCAGCGGCAGTGGTTCGACGGCCAGCCGACGCCGCTGCGCTACGAGATTTCCGTGACGCCGAATGCTGAGGCGGCAACCTTCACGGGCGAAGCCCGGATCACGATCGAAACCACCGAA
>DASPMA010000416.1:0-2683 GCA_035627335.1 Binatia bacterium | reverse complement strand
GATTTCCGCGATCGAGAGCCCGGCATCCTGCTGCAGGAGGTCGAGAATGCGGACATCGACGGCGTCGAGTTCTACGGTCAAAGTTGCCTCCCGGCAGGACCAACGCGGTGGTTTTTGCCACTCTTGCGCCGGGGGCCGACGCTGGGCAAGCCGAATTGCGCGCGGACAAGAAAGGAACTTGCGGGAAGGTGGTGGTGGCGGGTGGACTTGAACCACCTACCTTGGGGTTATGAATCCCACGCTCTAACCAGATGAGCTACGCCACCGAAGGGGCGGACAAATAGGCGCTCCGCCCGGCCCACGCAAGCCGGGCCCGACGGGGAGAGGGCAGGAGATGGCGCGCACCCAGGCCGCGGAATACGACGACCGCAAGCAGGCCATCGTCGAGGCGGCCGCGGCTCTCTTCGCGAGCCGCGGCTTCGCCGGCGCCTCGGTCGCCGACATCGCCCAGCGCGGCAAGATCTCGAAGAGCCTCATCTACCACTATTACGAATCCAAGGAGGACATCCTCTACGACGTAATGATCTCGCATGTGCGCGCGTTGGAGGTCGCCGCCCGGGAGGCGATCGCGGGCGACGCGCGGCCCGACCGCAAACTGCGCGAACTCGCGCACCGTTTCATGGCGCTCTATGTCGGCGCCGCCGACCGGCACAAAGTGCTGCTGAACGATCTGGATGGGCTGCCTAAGCCGAGGCGCGCGGAAATTGTCGCCGTGCAACGCGGGCTGATCGAGATCGTGCGCAAGCTACTGTTGGAGATCGAGCCTGCGCTGAAGAAGAAGAGCGGCGCGAGTTTTGCCGTCGCCATGCTCTTCTTCGGCACCATCAACTGGACGCACACCTGGTTCGACCCGAGCGGTCCCGTCAGCGCCGGTGCGCTTGCGGAAATGGCGGTGGATTTGACGCTCGGCGGCCTAGCGAATGCGGCGGAGTAATCCACACCAAACAGATCCCACAGCCGCCAACCCGTGCGAGAATTGGGTCATGCCGCAATTCGATCTCAATACCCCGGCGCCGCCCCTCAAATATCGTACGTCAGCGCCACGCCTTCGCTGACCGGTGTCGCCTGGCAGGTGAGTACGTAGCCTTCCGCGAGTTCCTGTTCGGAAAGTCCGTAATTGACCTTCATCTGCACTTCACCGGCGGTGACTTTCGCGCGGCACGTGGCGCAGACGCCGCCTTTGCAGGCGAATGGCGCAGGCAGGCCGGCGGCGCGGACGTTGTCGAGGATGGAGTGCTTCTCGGGATCGAAAGTGACCTTCATGCGCCGGCCATTGAGCGTCACACTCATCTGGAGCCCGGCGGACTTTTCCTCGGCAGCGCGCGCTGCGGCCGCTTGCGCGGCCGAGAGAGGCCCCGTCGTGAAGCGCTCGATCAGGATGCGCGGCTTGTCGACGCCGCGCGCGACGAGCGCTTCCTCGATCGCGTCCATCATCGGGCCGGGGCCGCAAATGAAGAAGGCGTTGACATTCTTTGCATCAACGAGAGAGTCAAGAATCTCTTCCGTCTTCGCGCGATCGAGGCGGCCGTTGAAGAGCTCGATCTCTTCTTCCTCCTCTTCCAGGAAGTGGAACACGCTCAGCCGGTCGAGGTAGCTGTCTTTCAGCGCCGCGATTTCCTCCAGGAACATGACGCCCATGGAATTGCGGTTGCCGTAGAAGAGCGTGAAGCGCGATTTCGGCTCGTACGAAAGCGCTGTCTTCAGGAGCGAAAGAATCGGCGTGATGCCCGAACCGCCCGCGAACGCCACGTATTCGCCCCGCGCATCCGGATCGAAATTCCAGCAGAAGCTGCCGTGCGGCGCCATCACTTCAACGACGTCGCCGGCCTTCAGCTCATCATTGACCCAGCCGGAGAACGAACCGCCTGCAATCTTCTTCACGCCGATCTTCAGGACACCTTCGGACGGCGATACGCAGACAGAGTAATTGCGACGCAGCTCTTCGCCGCCGATTTCGCGGCGGAAGGTGAGGTGCTGGCCCGCTTTGAACGTGAACGTCTCGCGCAGCGCTTCGGGCAACTCGAGTCGCACCGACACCGCATCCGGCGTCTCGCGCTTCACTTCGGCGACGCGCAGCTTGTGAAAATCTATGCTCATCAATGGCACTTGAACCGGTCGAACGGCTCCGCGCACGCTTTGCAGCGCCACAGCGCCTTGCAGGGCGTCGAGCCGAACCGCGAAAGTTCCTCGGTGTTGGATGAGCCGCAGCGCGGGCATTCCGCCGCTTGTGCGTTCTTGAGCGACGCCGCGTTCGCGCCTTTCGGCGGCGGCGCGATGCCGTAGGCGCGCAGCTTCTCGCGCCCTTCATCGCTGATCCAGTCGGTGGACCAGGGCGGTGAAAGCGTCGTTACGATGGCGACGGCGCCAAAGCCGTTCTCATCCAGCGCTTGGCGGATCGATTGCTCGATGGCAATCGTCGCCGGACAGCCTGTGTACGTCGGCGTGACCAGCACGCGAGCCTCGTTGACATCGCGCACGATACCGAGATCCAACACCGACACGCATGGAATCTCCGGGTCCGGCACGTTCGCCAGCAGAGCCGTGATGCGGTCGGTGCTGGTGATGGCGGTCACGGCGCTCACCACGTCGCGCCCGGATAGGCGCGCTGCAGGAATTGCATCTCGCTCAGCAAATGGCCGAGATGTTCAGAATGGCGTCCGACGCGGCCGCCAAGCACAGGCCG
>DASPMA010000415.1:0-6335 GCA_035627335.1 Binatia bacterium | reverse complement strand
TCGCCACTCGCCATTCGCCATTCGCAAGTCATAGCCGGCCTTCGCCTCCGCTGCCCGCAATGCGGACAGGGCGAAGTGTTTCAGGGCTACCTCAAGTTCCGTGACCGCTGCCGCGCGTGCGGCGCCGACTTCCGCGCCGCTGACGCAGGCGATGGGCCGGCGGTGTTCGTGATCCTGATCGTCGGCGCCGTCGCGGCGCTGCTGCTCTTCATCCTGCAGGTTGCGCTCGACTTGCCTGGCTGGCTCGCGCTGACGCTGACTATGGTCGCGGCAATCGCGTTGTGCCTTGCGCTGTTGCCGCCGTTCAAATCCGTGCTGTTCGCGCTGCAATGGAAGCACAAGGCGGGCGAAGCCACGCTCGAGGACGTCGAATGATCCGCTTCCGTCCGCTTCCGCTGATGACCATCCTCTCGATCATTGCACTGGCGGTGCTGGTCTCGCTCGGCCGCTGGCAATGGGAGAAATTCGAGCAGAAGAGCGCGGCGGCCGAAGAGCCGATCGCAGAGATGACCGTCGCCAGTTACGCGCCGATGCAGGGCGGCATCCAGTTCGTGCACGGCGTACGGCCAGATACGCGCGAGCAGGGCTGGCGCGTGTTCGCGCCGGTCGAGTATGGCGACACCACCGTCTTCATCGACGCCGATTTCATACCCGAAATTTCGCCGCCAGACCCCGACGAAGTGCGCTTCCCCGCTGCTCTGCGCATCGGCGCGCCCATTACCGGCGCTTCGATCCGCCCGGAGCCGCCCGCACCTTTGACGCTCGCGCCGCGTCCGCTGCAGCGCTTGTGGTTCGCGGTCGATCTCGAAGCCATGGGCCGCAATGCGGGGCTGGAAAACGTCGCCGATTATTACATTGCTGCCGCCTATGTCGGCGCCGACGGCCGCGCCACGCCCAATCCGTTCGCGCTGGCGCCCGGTGCGGATGTGCTGCCGCCCGCGCGCCATCTCGGCTATGCGCTGACCTGGTACGGACTGGCGCTGGTGCTGGTGGCGATCTACTTCGCCTACCACGCAAGCGTCGGACGCTTGGCTTTCCGCGCGCCGAGACCTGAGCAATGACGCAGCTTTCGTTGGGTCCTTTGTGGACCTTTGTGTCTTTGTGGTGAAAAAGAAAAACCACAAAGGCACGAAGAGACCACGAAGAACACGAAGCGCCGCAAACCCATGAACGACCTCGATCTCATCCGTTTGCCGAACGGCGTGCGCGTCGCGCTCGATCCGATGCCGGGTCTCGCCACCGCTGCGCTTGGGGTCTGGCAACGCGTCGGCGCGCGTTGGGAGCCGGCCGAGCTGAACGGCGTCGCGCATCTTTTTGAACACATGGCGTTCAAGGGCGCAGGCTCGCGCGACGCGCGCCAGTTCGCCGAAGCGATCGAGAATGTCGGCGGGGTGATGAACGCGGGCACCGGCTATGAGCGCACCGCGTACTACGCGCGCGTCGTCGGCGAGCAAGCGCCGTTCGCGCTCGATCTCATCGCCGACATTCTGTTCGCGCCGCATTGGGCGCCGGACGATCTGGAGAAGGAAAAGAGCGTCGTCGCCCAGGAGCGCGGCGAAGCCTTCGACGCGGCTGACGATCGCGTGTTCGAACTGCATCAGGCCGCACTCTATCCCGACCAGCCGATTGGCCGCCCCATTCTCGGCGAAGACGAGACGCTGGCGAATGTCAGTGTCGCCACGCTCCACGCCTTCAACGATGCGCACATGGCGCCGGAGCGCCTGGTCGTCAGCATCGCAGGCGCCTTCGATCGCGCCGCCTTTCTGGACGCCGTCGAGAAGCGCTTCGGCGCGCTCGGAGCAAAGACCGCGCAACTAGCCGCGCCCGCGCGCGCGCATCCCGGCCGTGTCAGCGAAACGCGCAAGCTGGAGCAGTCGCATCTGGTGATGTCCTGGCCATCGCCTGCTGCCGGCAGCGAAGCGCAGTTCGCCGCGCGCCTGCTGGCGGAGATTTTCGGCGGCGGCATGTCTTCGCGCCTCTTCCAGGAAGTGCGCGAGACGCGTGGTCTCGTTTACGCCATCGACGCGCATGTCGATGCGTTCGAGGACGATGGCCGCCTCAGCGTCTATGCCGGCTGCGCGCCGAAGAATGCGCGCGAGGTCGCGGTGCTGGTGCGGGCCCAACTGGCGCTGCTCGCCGACAAAGGCCCAAGCCAGGCAGAGCTGCAACGCGCCAAGACCGTTGCGCGGGCGCAAATGCTGATGGGCCTGGAAATGCCGAGCGCGCGGGCCGAAGCGCGCGTCAGCCAAGTCTTTCTGCGCGACCGGCTCGTCTCGTTTGATGAAATCCGCGCAAAGGTCGAAGCCGTCACGGCTGAGGAAATCCAGGCGCTTGCTCACCGCGCGCTGGAGGGGCCGGACTGCATCGCCGCCATCGGCCCCGCCGCGGGGCATGGCGCGCTGGCCGCGTTTGAGGCACAGTCCTAGCCATGGCGCTGATGCGGAAAGAAGGCGAGGGCGCGCGACGGATCGACGGCGAGGGCGTGTATCTTCGCGCGCCCGAGCTGCGCGACTATCAGGATTGGGCAAATCTGCGCGACGCCAGCCGCGGCTACCTCACGCCGTGGGAGCCGACCTGGGCGCAGGACGAAACTTCGCGCGGCTCCTACCGCTACAAGCTGCGCCGCTACGCCGAGGATGCGCGCGACGACAAGGCGTACGCGCTGTTCGTATTCCGCGAGGAAGACGACGCCCTGGTCGGCGGCGTCACGCTTTCCAACATCCGCCGCGGCGTCGCGCAGATGGCGTCACTGGGCTATTGGGCCGGCGAGAAGTTCGCCCGCAACGGCTACATCACCGCCGCCGTGCGCGCCGTGGTGCGACATGCGTTCGAAGATTTGGACCTGCATCGCGTCGAAGCGGCGTGCCAGCCGGACAATCTCGCCTCGCGCCGCGTGCTCGAAAAAGCCGGCTTTACGCAGGAAGGCGCTGCGCGCGCCTACCTGAAGATCAACGGCGCCTGGCGCGATCACTTGCTGTTTGGGATTACGAGCGGAATCTAAAGGAGCGCGGGTCTTCAGACCCGCCTTGGCGCTTCGTTCTGTGAGTCTGGCGCTGCCCGGGTCTGAAGACCCGCGCTCCTTTACGCGCTTCCAACATCGGCCATCAACTGCGACGGATCGAGGCCAAGCGTCCGGATCGCGCGCGTCCACTTATCGCCGTGCTCGCCATCGAAGATGATCGCGTCGTCTGCATCTACGACAAGCCATGCATTGTGCTTCAGCTCGTCCTCGAGTTGGCCCGCGCCCCAGCCGGCACAACCGAGCGCCAGCACGAAGCGCTCCGGCGCGTTTTCCTTCGCGACCGCTTCAAGCACATCGCGCGTCGCGGTGAGCCTAAGCCCAGGGCCGACGATCTGCGTGACGTCGCCAGCCGCAAAGTCCTCCGAGTGCAGCACGTAGCCGCGATCCGGCCGCACCGGGCCGCCATCGAGCACAATGCGGTCGGCGACGTCGGAGTCCGGGTCGAGCCCCAAATGCCCCAGCACGTCGCTCAGCGTGATTTCATCGCGCGGCTTGTTCAGCACGATGCCCATCGCGTGATCTTCGTCGTGCGTGCACATGATGATGACGCTGCGGTCAAACCGGGGATCGCCGATCCCCGGCATCGCCACCAGCAGCTTGCCTGCGAGGGTGTCCGTCATGGGCCCATGCTCCCGCGCCCGCCGCTTCGGCGCAAGGGGGCGCTCGCATCGGCCGCTGCAACACCCTAAATAAGGCAAGAGCAAATGGAGAGGGACATGATCAAAGTCGGCGAGAAGCTTCCGGACGTGCAGTTCAACGTGCCTGGCAGCGAAGGCATGAAGCAGATGCGCACCGCCGAAATATTCGGCGGCAAGACGGTGGCGCTGTTCGCCGTCCCGGGCGCCTTCACGCCGACCTGCTCGGCGAGGCACCTGCCGAGCTTCCGCGATGCGGCGGGCGATCTCAAGGCGAAAGGCGTTGACACAATCGCCTGCACCGCCGTCAACGATCATTTCGTGATGGGCGCGTGGGCCAAGGACCAGAACTGCGGAGACGACATCATGATGCTCGCCGACGGCTCCGGCGAGTTCGCGCGCGCCATCGGGCTCGACGCCGATTTCTCCAAGTTCGGCATGGGTCCGCGCTCGAAGCGCTATTCAATGCTTGTCAAGGATGGAGTGGTACGAGAGCTGAACGTTGAAGAAGCTGGTGAATACAAGGTTTCCAGCGCGGAGCATCTGCTCGGCCAATTAAGCTGAGTGCAACACATCGAGGCCGCAGAAGCGGCGGGGGTTAAGGCATGACGCCGGTTGTGATCGTCTTCGCGGTAATGGCGCTCGTGCTCGCCTTTGCCGCCATCAAGATCGTCCCGCAGGGGCGGCAATACACAGTCGAACGCTTCGGCCGCTACACGCGCACGCTGCGCCCCGGCATCACGTTCCTCATTCCCTTCGTCGACCGTATCGGCCGGCGTTTGTCGATGATGGAAACCGTGCTTGACGTGCCGCGCCAGGACGTGATCACCAAGGACAACGCCGTCGTCTCGGTCGACGCGGTCGTGTTCATCCAGATCATCGACGCTTCGAAGGCGGCCTACGAGGTCGAGAACCTGCGTCTCGCCATCTCGAACTTGTGCATGACCAACATCCGCACCGTGGTCGGCTCGATGGACCTCGACGAGGTGCTCAGCCAACGCGATGCGATCAACGCGCGGCTGCTCGAGGTCATCGATGCGGCGACCACGGCGTGGGGCACCAAGGTGATGCGCGTGGAGATCAAGGACCTGAGCCCGCCGCCGGATCTCACCCAAGCGATGGCGCGGCAGATGAAAGCTGAACGCGAACGGCGTGCGGTCATCCTCGAAGCCGAGGGCGAGAAGCAGGCCGCGATCCTGGTCGCCGAAGGCGCCAAGCAAGCCGCGATCCTCGAAGCCGAAGGCCGCCGCGAAGCCGCCTTCCGCGACGCCGAAGCGCGCGAACGCGAAGCGGAAGCCGAAGCGAAAGCGACCGACATGGTTTCGCAGGCGATCGCCAAGGGCGACGTCAACGCAATCCGCTACTTCCTGGGCCTCAAGTACGTCGAAGCGTTCGGCGAACTCGCGACCTCCAACCAGCAGCGCACGGTGATCGTGCCGGCCGATCTTGGCGGCCTGGCAGGTCTGGTCGAAGGCTTGCGCGCGCTCAACGCGCAGGATTCAGGCGGGGGTGGTCCATTCGGCGGCGCAACGCGCACCGCAGTCCCGCCGACGCGGTGAGAAGTCAATGGTCAGTAGGGAGTGGTCAATAGGGATCACTCGCGTAGCTACTGACTACTGACCACTGACTTGCTACATTTAGTCCATGGACACGCTGCTTAACCTGCTCAACGCCATGGGCCCGCTGCACTGGCTGGTGCTGGGCCTGCTTCTGCTCATCTTCGAGATGGCGACAGGCACGACCTATTTGCTGTGGCCATCCGTCGCCGCGTTCGCAGTCGCGCTCATCGCGCTGATACTGCCGACGAACTGGATCGCCGAAATGGCGCTGTTCGCGGTGCTGATCATCGCGCTCACTTATTTCGGACATCCGCTGGTGAAGCGCTGGCGCAACGAGGGCGCCGCGAGCGGACTAAACGAGCGCAACCTCGCCATGATCGGCAAGCGCGGCGTGGTGGCGAACTTCGCCAATGGCGTCGGCTCGGTGAAGATCGCCGACACGATCTGGCGCGCGGTCAGTGAAGAAGCGCTGGCGGCCGGCGAAAGCGTCGAAGTCGCCAGCGTCGACGGCGTGACGCTGAAGGTCAAGCGCGTCTAGCCCGGACCGCCGGGCGCCCTCGCCGGCATGGCCGTCGAACCAAGCTAAGCACCAGCGAGCATCGCATGAACATGCCGGCGAGGGCGCCGGCGGTCCGGGATATGGCCGTCGCCCCTGTTTTTGTTGCCTAAGGCCGCAGGGTCGCGCAGCTGATGCGTCGATACTCGAAGGTGATCGCATCACTGCCGTCGATCTTCGAGATGACGGCGGTCAGCCTGTTGCCTTCGCGGCGATAGGTGATGGTCTGCGGATAATCGTGCTGCGCGTTGTCGAAGCGCACGAAGTTTTCGCCGAAGCCCGCGTGCGCGGGAAAACGCACGCCCGCGCTGCCGCCGGGCATGCCGACGAAGACCGGCCAGCCGTCGATCATCTCGATGCGCATCGCCTCCCAGCCCTGTGTTTCGCCGTCGTGTGTTGTGTACGAATAGCCGATCATTGCCGGCATGGGCGGCGCCGACCAAACCTCTGTGATTGCCGGCCCCGGATCTGTCGTGCGCCAGCAACCCTTGAGCCAGGAGAGGTCGGCCAGCGTTTCCGCGTGCGCGGCAGGGGCGAGGAGAAGGGCGGCGAGGAAAAGAAGC
>DASPMA010000414.1:0-3168 GCA_035627335.1 Binatia bacterium | reverse complement strand
CACCGCAAAGCAAGTGTTCGCTGACCCGGGCGGCGAAGCGATCGGTGTGTTCTGCAAGGCTGTCGGATTGAAGCGGCCTTCGCTGCTGGCGCTGTGGAAAGCTTTGGGCCGCCCGCCGGGCGATCCTGACAGGATCGACAATTCACTCGGTCGCGCGGTTTATGTATTCGATACCTTGGCGACAGCGAAAGCGCAGTCGGTGTTGCGCTATTGGAACTGGTCGTTCACCGCGGATGCGCAGCATATTGAAGCTGTCACGCTCGACGATCCCGATCTCGAGCTGCGCCTGGCGCGACGCAACGCCGCTCTGTTGTTCCACCGCAACGGCTAGCTCCTCGCCCGCGCCGATCTGGCGAATCTGACGCTGAGGGTCTAAGTGTCGGACCTGCGCGCCGGCGGCGCGGGGAGGCGCATTCATGCTTCACGCCGCAGCGATGCTCGCTGGACTTTTCGCTCTCGGATTGCTGCTCACGCAAGGCTGGGCCTCGCGCGATCAGGTCTTGCTTGCTTTCGGCGCGGCGCTGGCGAGCGCCGGGGCCGCAATGTGGCTGGGCGGCATCCGTAAGAACGCGTTTTCCACAGCGCCGCAGTTTGTTGTGTTGATCGCATCGCGCGCCGTTGATGCCGTCCGCGCCGCGCTGTCAACGATACGCGCCGCGCTGGCCGCTGACGTCACTTTGAAGCCTACGCTGGTAAGCGTGCATGCCGAGACCACAGGTACGTTCGCAAAAGCCGCGGCGGCCGATCTGATCAGCGCCATGCCGGGGAGCGTCGTGGTGGAAACAGAAAGCGACGGCATGCTCGTGCATGTCATGAATGAGGATGAAATGGACGCCGCGACGTTCACGGCATTGCAGCGCCGGACAGCCGCATTGTTGGGAGCACGCTCATGATTGCCCTGATCGGCGCGGCTGGCATTGCTGGTCTGCTGGTCCTGACGCTGTTGCGGTTGCATGCGGGGCCGACGCTCTACGACCGGGCCCTGGCGGCAAGTTCTGTCACGGCGAAGGCCGCGCTCATCTGCGCGGCGCTTGCCGCGGCCGCCGGACGCGCCGATTTCGTGGATCCCGCGTTTGCGCTCGCACTTGGCGGCTTTGTCTTGAACCTGGCGATCCTGAAATTCTTCAGGACGGGAACGCTTCAGGCGCCGATGGTGCGCGAGGGCTGATGATGCAGATCATACTTTCCTTCCTCGGCGCTTTTCTCATCGTCATTGGCCTTGCGCTGATGGCCGGCGGAACACTGGGGCTATTGCGTTTCCCAGACTTCTATACGCGCTTGCACGCCGTGCGCGTCGCCGATGGGCTAGGCGCGGTGCTGTTCATCCTGGGATTGGCGCTCGTCAGCGGCGACGGCGCGGTAGCGCTGCGTCTCGTTTTGCTTGCGGCGCTCGTCGCCGCGCTTGGACCGACGATGTCTCAGCTTGCCGCCAACGCCGCGCACGCGGCGGGGCTGGCGCCGCTTGCGGGTTCGTACCGGGCGCCGCGTCCCGATCCGCGTCGACGGACGCCATGATGACTGAACCGGCCGCCTCCATTCTGCCTTGGCTCGCGATTGCGGCCATGCTGCTCGGCTCGGGCGCGGCGGGCGCCATTCTGTTGGCGCGCTCGCTGTTCAGCGCATGCGTCGGTCTTGCGGCGTTGTGCGCGTGCGCGGCCGGCGCTCTGCTGGCGCTCGGATATGCCGACGGCGCTTTGGCTATGGCGTTGATCGGCGCGGCGATAGCGCCAGTGCTGCTTCTTGGCGGCGTGCTGCTCAGCAGCCGCTCGGTCAAACCCCGCGCGCGGCGCTTACCGTGGCTCAGCATGTTGGTGGCGGCGATGGCCGCGCTGGCCATGATGTGGGCGGCGCCAACGTTCGATCTGCAGCCGCCTATCCAAGAGCCGCGCGGCGGCGCTTCCATTGTCCTGGCCGCGCTTGTGTTCGCCGCGGTCGCTGTCTTCACGGCTTTGCTCGGTTATGGCGAGCGCGGCGTCCTGGGCTCGCGCAACGACCGTGGCGCATGAAAGAGGGCGCACACACGGTGCTCGCAACGGCGGCGCGCTTCTATACGCCGATGATTGTGCTGTTCGCCTTGACGCTGCTCATCGTGCGGCCGGCCGGGGCCGGCATCGGGCTGCTGGCGGGATTTGCGTTTGTGCTTGCGCTTATTGTGCACGCGCTGGTGTTCGGCGCGGGCGCCGCGAGGGCCGCCACGCCGCCGGCGCTGATGCGAGTTCTCTTGGCGCTCGGCCTTGCGGTCGCAGCTGTGGGCTCGGCGATTCCGCGCACGCCGTTCGCGCGCGAGCTGGTTGAAGCGGGCCTATTCGTTGTGACCGCGGCGGGCGGTGCGCTTGTGATCGCGGTTTTGTTCGGCCGCGCACCGACGATGCGAGACCAGGCGCCGTGAGTTCGCCCGCGCTCCTGGTTGGCTTGGCGCTGGCGATAGCGCTTGTTGTGGCCGGCGCCGTTGCGTCGTTTGCATCGGGCAACGCGCTGAAGAAGGTCACTGCTGTGCTCATCGCGCTCGCCGGCGCGGCCTTCGCCGCGGCCATGGTGGGCGCCCCAAGCAACTTGCTTATTGGCGCCGCGGCCATCGCGTTCGCCTATTGCGGGGTCGGCGTCGCCGTCGTTGTGCGTCTGCAAGAAGCCTACGGCACTACCGAAACGCACGAAATCGACGCCGCCGACGAACAAGATGAGCCGCGGGAGCCGGAGACGTGAGCGGCTTTCTTGCAGCTCAGCCCTGGCAAGGCGCCGTCGCCATGTTGTTCGTCGGCGCAGCGCTTGCGCTGGCCATACCGCACGCACGCACGAGCTGGGCGGCGGCGCTGGTCGTTTTGGGCGCGGCCGCCGTGTTCGTTATCGACCTGAGCTTGCGCGGCGTCGCTCCGCATGCGGCGGACGGCGTATCCATCTTCGCCGGCCCGCTTATCGCGACGCTTGCCGCCCTCTCCGCGCTGGCGGGAGGTGGAGCGCTGCGCGAGCTGAGCGCAGCTGTTGCGCCGTTCGCTATGGCGCTAGCGCTCTGCGCGGCGGGGGGATGGGTTTTCGCGCTGATGGCCGCCGATTGGATCGCATTTGCGCTCGCCGCGGAGGTGGCCTGGTTGGCGGGTGCGGGGCTCGTCGCCGCGGCTGACGCCAGACGCGGCTCGCTTAACGGCGCATTGCGCATGATCGCAATCGGGG
>DASPMA010000413.1:0-4221 GCA_035627335.1 Binatia bacterium | reverse complement strand
GCGCGCGCGTTCGCGTATCCTGTCGCCGGGATGCGCATACGCCATGCTTGACCGACGCGCGCTGCTCTTCGCTGGCGCGAGCGTGCTCGCCAGTTGCGCGAGCGCGCCGGCCGCGCCTGACCCGGCAACAGACGCGCAGTTCCGCGATCTGGTCGATCGCCTGGCTGAGCGCTCGCGCCGCTCGCGGCCGTTCCTGTTGCGCCGCTTCGACCCTTCGCGGCTGACCAATGAAGGCCGCATTCTCTACGAGGCGATCTTGCCCGGCGCGGAAGCGGACGCCGCCCTTGCGCGGCGACCGTGGGGCGTCAACGGGCTGCCGTATGCGGTCACGCATCGCTATGGCGCCTGGCGCCGCGCCGCCGAGATGCGCGCCGAGGACGATCCGGATCGAACGGCCGTCCTGGTACACGACGATACAAACCGCATGGAGGGCGATGCCGAGCGCGGCGTTATCCCGCCTGACGTCCTGCTCGATGCGGCGATCCCAGCCGTCGAAGCGGCGGCGGCGCGTATATCGGCGGCGGAGCGCGATCGATACGAAGCGCTCGCCAATGCGCTGACGCGCCAGCTGCAAGTCTTGCGGGCGCAGCGTGCGCGCGCCCCGCGCGACGCGGGCGTGTGGCAGTTTACGGATGGCGATGAATTCTACGCCCAGACTCTGCAATTCCATTTCGGCGCGCCTGTCGATCCGCACGACGCCCATGAACTCGCGCTGACGCGTTGCCGTGCGCTGCAGGCGGAGGCGGATGCCCTGTTGCGCGCACAGGGGCTTGGGCGCGGCGATGTCGCGGAGCGCTTGCGCGCGCTGACTGCGGACGCACGTCAGCTCTATGCGGCCGACGCCGCAGGCAAAGCCGCTGCGGTTGCGGACATGAATGCGTCGCTGGCCCGCGGGCGTGAACTGCTGGCGTCAGTGATCGAGGGCGCGGCCGACGCGCCGGCGGAAGTGCGCGCCCTTCCCGCGGAATACGAAGCCGCCGGCGCGCAAGGGCGGCGCGTGAATTCCATCTATTATGTTGACCTCGGCGCGCGGCGGGGGCGATGGACATTGCCTAGCGTGGTGCATCACGAACTAATACCAGGCCACATACTGCAAGCGCCCTATGAGGCCGCAGCCTCCGCGCCCTCGCTGCAGGTGCGCTACGCCTCCGGCTACGGCGAAGGCTGGGCCACTTATGCCGAGCAGCTTGCGGATGAAGCCGGGGCATTCGCCGAGGACCCGCTCGCGCGCATTGGGTATCTGCAATGGATGCTGTTTCGTATGGCGCGCGTTGTCGCCGATACGGGCATTCACGCGCTGCGCTGGTCACGCCAGCGCGCGGTGGATGAGATGCGCGCGCTGCAGGGCGACAGCATTGCCTTCGTCAGCATCGAGGACGACGTGCTTCGCTTTTGCGCCCAGCCCGGCGCGCACGCGGCGCAGGGACTGACGACGCTGCACCTTGCGCAACTGCGCGCGCGCACGGAGCGCACCGCAGGCTCCGCGTTTGACCCAAAGCGATTCCACGCTGCGATGCTCCGTCACGGTCCCCTCTCCCCGCCCGGCCTGGATCGGGCGGCCGGCGCGGCGTTCAGCGTATAAGAAAGCGGACGCTGATGGTGAGACCAGCGCCCGTGGTGAGAGGTATCGTCGGGAGAAATCAGTACGTGTAGCGCGCGCCAAGGAAGAACGAGCGGCCGTAGTGGTGATAGAAGGAGAGCCGGTCGTCCGGAGTCAGGAACTGGTCGTTCACTTCGTCGGTGAGATTCACGCCTTCGAACGTGACCGCGAAGTTGTCGTTGATGTTGTACCGCGCCGCTGCATCGATATTTAGCGTCTCAGCTGTTTCTTCGGTCGCATTGCCGTTCCGGCCTGGCAGCGTGGTTGGATAGTCGCTGCGATAGGCGGCCGACACGCGGGCGCTGAAGCGATCGTCTTCGTAATACAAAGTAGCGTTGTACGATTCCTCCGAAAGCCCCACCAACGGGGCGTGGAGCGTCACGGTGCACGCGGCGTTCACGCAATAATCGATGTTCGATTCCACCTGCGTGTAGTTCGCCAAGACACCGAAATTGGACCAGAAACCGTCAAGGAAAAAGAACGGCAACTGGAGTCCGATCTCGAACCCTTCGACAGGACCGCCGGGCGTGTTCTGCGGAATGTTGAAGGCCCAATCGAGCCCCGGATTGCAGCCAGGGGTGTCGACGCCGCCAGGGCAAGCAGCCGTTGCAACGCTATCGGGCAGGCCCAGCGGATTGCCTGTAAAGGGACGATCCTCACGCACCGTTTGCACGAAGGTGTCGATGTCTCTTACGAAGTACGCCGCTGACAAGAGCGCGCCTTCGGCAAAGTACCATTCAATGCTGAGATCGTATGCGGTGGCGCCGGTCGGCTCGAGTTCCGGATTGCCGGCGGTCACGGTGCGGTTGGCGCCGCTGACGGTTACGGCGGCGCCGGGGGACAGGAAGCCAAGGCCAGGCCGCGAAATCACCTCTGCGGCCGCGAAGCGGAATAGCAGGTCGTCGACAGGCTCGGCCACCAGATTGAGCGACGGGAGCACATCGTCGTATCTGCGTTCAACCGTGGACTGCACGGGCACGCCCGCGCTGAACGTATAGCCGGTACTGGTCTGCTCGGTCTCGACGTAGCGCACCCCAACATTGCCGCGGAAACGGCCTTCCGTGCTGCGCCAGTCGAGCTGTGCGTAGCCGCCAAGCGTCTCTTCCTCGACCGAGAAATTGTTTCCCAACGCAGGTTCGATGCCCATCGGGAAGACCGATGTGTCGTAGAGATCCCAGAGCGCCGCCGCTGCATTTATATCCGGCACAAGCCACTGAGTGGGCAGGCCCGAGGGCAAGCTGAGCCCGCGCCCGCTCAGCGACATGATCATGCTGTAGTCGGCGATCGGCGTGATCGTTGTGAAGCCGGGCAGCTGGCCTGGCCCCTCCTGGTTCGCCAGCGTCCCATTCGAACGGCGCAGCTCGGTGCTTTCGAATCCATAATTGCGCCAATTGACGCCGCCGCTAAGCGTGAAAACCTCGGTCGCGGCGAATTCGAGTTCGCCTTGCACCGTGTCATAGGTGTTGAGGGCCGTCTGGGGACGCAGGCGAATTTGCTCGAGGTGCCAAGTTGCCGGGCTCGTGAGATTGGTCGCGCCGTACGTGATGAGCGGCAGGCGATTGTCTCCGCGGTAATCGTACGTGTAGCCGGTGATGTTGTCGGCATCGAACAACAGGGTCGTTTGAATCGGATTGGCGTGATCCGACTCGGCCGTGCCGGCCATGCCGCGAAAGGTCAGCCGATCCGAGATCTCGTGCTCGACATCCAGCGTCAGCTGCGTGAATTCCGTCCGCAGTTCGTCGAAGCGAAGCTCCGAGCGTATGTCGACGCCGTCAAACACCCCGTACACAATCGAGTTTCCGTCAATCTCTGCGTCCTGAACGGTGACGCCGCCGACGCCAGCGCCGCCGGTTGCGCTAAAGACCGGCGCCTGCAGGAACGATTCGGTCCGGGCGCCCTCGAAGTTCGCGTAGAGCGCGCTCAACGTGATCTCTGTCGCGTTGGTGGGCGCCCATTGCAGCGCGCCGGTGATGCCGATCCGCTCCTGCTCGTGCTGATAGACGTCATAGCGCGGCAGGCGTGGGCGGAACGCGGCGTTCAGTTCCGCCAGCGTCAAGGGGGTATTTTCAGCGCCGAAACCAGCGCCCGTGCCCGTGCCGTTCTGCCAACGCACGGTGCTCGCCCCTTCCTCCAGCGACTCGCGGTCGCTGTAGGCGACGGAGAACAGCGCGCCCAAATTGCCCCAGCGGTTGCTGATCAGGAAGGCCGCGCGTGGGTCAGTGCTTTCTGAAAGGTCGTTGTAGTGCGCTTGGCCGGACGCGGCCATGGTGAAGCCGTCATAGTCGAACGGCAGCGCCGTGCGGAGATCGACGGTTGCGCCGAGGGCGCCCTCCTCCACCTCCGCCGAAGCGGACTTGCGCACGGTGATGGAATTGAACAGTTCGGATGCGAACACGTTGAAGTCGAATGAACGCGCACGGTTGGTCCCGCCCGCAGCGTCGGTGCCACCGCCTGTCGCGAGCGCCTCCATGCCATTGATGCGCACGCGGGTGAATTGCGGACCCAGGCCCCGCACCGAGATTTGCCGGCCTTCGCCCGCGTCTCGCGTGATCGCGACGCCCGGTATGCGCTGGATGGATTCGGACAAGTTCAAGTCGGGGAAGTCGGCGATGTCTTCGGCG
>DASPMA010000412.1:0-6396 GCA_035627335.1 Binatia bacterium | reverse complement strand
ACGGGCGGATCGCCGCCTCGATGCGCTTGGGTGTGGCGATGTGCAGGCCGATCCGCTTCTTGTGCTGGGTAGAGACCACGATCTGCAGGATCTCGGCCGGCTGGCCGTTCTCGTAGCGGATGGTCACCTGGCTCTTGGCGTCGGGCTCCAGCACCGCGCATTCGCCGGAGTGGCGCGCCTCGGCCAGCTTGCGCAGGATGTTGTGCGAATACTGCAGGGTAGCCGGCATCAGCTCCGGCGTCTCGTCGCAGGCGTAACCGAACATGATGCCCTGGTCGCCCGCGCCCTCGTCCTTCTTGTCGCTGGCGTCGACGCCTTGGGCGATGTGCGCGGATTGGCCGTGCAAATAGTTGGCGTACTTCGCCTTCTCCCAGTGAAAGCCCTTCTGCTCGTAGCCGATGTCCTTCACCGCGGCGCGCACCTTCGGCTGCAGGTTGGCGATGATCTCTTTGGTGAAGGCCTTGTTGGCGGCCTTGTCGTTGCCCGGCCGGCCGGCCCGGACTTCGCCGGCCAGCACGATACGGTTTGTGGTCACCAACGTTTCACAGGCAACACGCGCTTCGGGGTCCTCGCTCAGAAAGGCGTCGACCACAGTGTCGGAGATGCGGTCCGCCACCTTGTCGGGGTGCCCTTCGGACACGCTTTCGCTGGTGAAGACATAAGAAGTGCGGTTCACGCGGATTCTCCGGCTCTTTGAAAGCAACGCCCTATAGGGAGATGCGCGGTTCCGTGCAAACCCTCACGTGCAAGGGGTTCAGCGCTTGCCGTCCGCCGCCTCTTCGGTCAGCGCCCTGACCAGTTCGATCACCCGCCGGCGCACCTTGACGCTCTTGATCGACGCGAAAAGAGCCATCAGCTGCGCGCCCTCGGGCGTCGCCAGCGCCTCCCCGATGTAGTCCTTCGCGGCTTCCGCGACCCCCGCCGCGCCTCGTCCTGGCAGTCCTTCAAAGAACCTGCCGATGGGCATATCAAGCGCGGCCGAGATATCGAAAAGGCGGCTCGCGGCGATGCGGTTGATGCCTTTTTCGTATTTCTGGACTTGCTGAAACGTGACGCCCAGAAGCTCCGCCAGGCGTTCCTGGCTCATGCCGATTTCCAGGCGGCGCGTGCGTACGCGTTGTCCAAGCTTTCGATCAATCGCGTTGGCCGCGCGCTCGTCGTTCATAGTTTGCTTTCCGCAGCCCGCAGTCGAACCGGCAAAAAACGCACTCCTGCAATGAGGATCACGACCAGCACCAGCAACAGATTACGCTCAGCAGCTAGTGCAGGTTGCGCCAATGCGGGCGGCAGTTGTGCTTCTACGCCGCCACTTCCCAGCGTTGACCTTACGACACGACCGTAGGAATCCACGATCGCCGAAAAACCGCCGCTCGCTGCTCTCGCGAGGGGAAGTCCTTCTTCGATCGCGCGGTAACGCGCCATCGCGAAATGCTGGTGCGGGCCGGTGCCGTCGCCGAACCAGGCGTCGTTGGTCACGCTGATGATCCAGCCAGGACGCTCGTCGCCGCGTGGAATCATGCCGGGGAAGATGGCCTCATAGCAGATCAGCACGACAGCTGGCGGCGCCTCTGGAATCACCAAGCGGGAAGGCGGCGCGCCGGCTTCGAAGCCGGCGCCAATCCTTTGCAGCGGCGCGATGTTGAGCCTGCTGATCAGCGACCAGAACGGGATGTATTCGCCGAACGGCACCAGGTGGTGTTTGTCGTAAGTCTGCGCCACCCGCGGCGCGCCGGATACGCCGTCGATGACGGCCGCTGAATTGTAGAGTCGAAGCGCGTCCGCGCTGATTTCGCCGCGCATGAACGCATCGCAGGTGGGCTGCGGCTCACATCGCGTGAAGCCCATGACGAGCGCGCGGTCGCCTAGCCCTCGGCCAAGCGCAGCGAGGAAATCCGGGTTGTTGAGCACGAAGAAGTTGAGCGTTGGAATGGCGCCTTCAGGCCAGATCAGGATCGACGCGCGGCTATCCTCGGGCGCGCCGCTCGCTGCGAGATAGCGCTGCAACACGCGCCATTCCTGGTCCGGCCGATAGCGCCACTTCTCAGCCTGGCTGATGCCCGAGTCCGCGACCCGGACGACCGGTTGCGCACCGGGCGGATCGACAGGGGCGCGCGCGATGCGTTGCGCGCCCCAGCCCCACACCATTCCCAACACGAGCGCGGCGATCAGCGTTGGCGCGAAACGCTGGCCTGGACTTGCTGAACGATCGGCGATGGTTGCGGGCGACGCGGCGGCAAGCAACGTCAGCAGGGTCAAACCGTAAATGCCCAGCAGTGCGGCGAACTGCGATACCGGTTCGCCCGGCGTCCACACATAACCGGGCAAGAGCCACGGAAACCCCGTAAGAATATTTCCGCGCAACCATTCCGAGATGAATGCACACGCGGCGAAGAGCGGGATGCGGCGCCAGTCGCGCGTCCACAACAGTGCGGCAAGCCAGCTGCCCAGTCCCCAGAACAGCGCAAGGCCGGCTGCGAGCGCGAGCGTCGCTGGGATTCCCCACAAGGGTCCCCACGCGTCGCTGTCGACCAAGAAAGCCGAGCTGATCCAGTAGAGCCCGGTAGCGAAATGGCCGAGACCGAAAAACCAGCCCGTTGCGAACGCCGACCACAAGCGCTTCGGTTTCCCTGACGCGACATCGAGCAGCCACACCAGTGCGATGACGGCGGCGACGAAAGCGACCGTCAATTGAAACGGCGCATGGCCGAGCGTCGCCAACCCGCCCGCGACAACTGCGAGCCCGCGCCGCTGCCATGGCGTGCGTGCGTTCAGCCAAGAATGGATGCGCGACTGCGCGGCGCCGGATGACGCGTTCAAGCCAGGCTCTCCGTGGAAGTCAGCCGGGTAACCTTGGAGCGCGCGCCGCGTGCGTCGTCAATGGTTATGCGCTGCGGCTGCGCCCGCTTTCTAACGGTGTCACGACTTTTGCCGCCGGATCACCGGCGCGCCGGACGCGAATGCGTTTCACCCGGCGCGGATCGGCGTCAACAATCTCGACGTCAAAGCCCGCCGGATGACGCAGGATCTCGCCGCGCTGCGGCAACCTGCCCGCCAATGCCACTGCGAGTCCGGCCGCCGTGTCGAACTCGTCTTCGTGATCGGGAAGCGCCAGGCTCGCGCCGAGTTTGCTCTCGAGCTGATCGATCGGCGCGCGGCCGTCGGCCTCAAACCCGCCTTGCCGCTCAAGCACCAGCGTGGGATCGACATCGTGTTCGTCCTCGATCGCGCCGACGATTTGCTCGACCAGGTCCTCCATCGAAACAAGACCGTCCGTGCCGCCGTATTCGTCAATGACCAGCGCCAGGTGAATGCGGCTCGACTGCATCTTCAGAAAGAGCGTCGCCAGCGTCATCGACTGCGGCACGAACAAGATGTCGCGGCGAATGCGCATCAACAAACGGTCAGAGAATTGCGCGCGTGTCTGGCCCTCCGCGTCAGGCGCCAATAGCGCCAGCACATCCCGCACATGGACGAAGCCTTGTGGATCGTCCAGCGTTTCGCCGTAGAGCGGCAATCTCGAGTGCTGGCTTTCGGAAAACACGCGCGCGGCTTCGCCGAGAGTGCACGATGCTTCGATCGCGACGATCTCCGCGCGCGCGCGCATCACGTCGGCACTTTGAGTCGATCGAAGCTTGCGGCGCGCAGGATGAGGTCTTTCTGCGCGACATCGAGATCGCCGTTGGCTTGGCGTTCGCGCAGCGCTTCTTCGACAGCGCCGGCGGAGCTCTGTTTCCCACGCGCGAGCCAGCGCGAAAAGCGGTGAACCAGCCCCGCGCGTCTTCGCGACGAGGACTCGGCGTCTTCGGATGTCTCTACCATCTGAGGTGCGTCTGCACTCCTACTTGGGCGTCAAGCATAGGGGTCTTCGATCCCCAGAATCGCCAGGATAGCGCGCTCGCGCGCTTCCATCCTCTCAGCTTCGCCCGGCTCGTTATGATCATAACCTAAAAGATGCAGAAATCCGTGCACGGCCAAGTGCGCGGCGTGGTGTTCGAAGCTTTTACCCTGAAAATTCGCTTCTTCGACAATAGTTTCCGCCGCCAGGGCAATGTCCCCGAGGAAGCTCGAGGTGGCAGGCCCGGCCGACGGGGCGGGAAAGGAGAGCACATTCGTGGGGCCTTTCTTACCGCGAAACTGAGCGTTCAGCGCCGAGACCGACGCATCGTCTCCGAGAAGGAGCGAAACTGAACCCTCGGTTTTCTCTTCGGCCGCCGCCGCCGCGAGCGCGCGGCACAGCGCGCCCTCGTGTCCGCGCCACACCGGCGATGTAACCGCAATATCGACGTCCAATTCAGCCGCCACGTCCGGCCTCGTCGCGGTGATACGCTTCGACGATGTGCGCCACGAGCCTGTGGCGTACGACGTCCTGTGCCGCGAAGCGAATGACCTCGACGCCTGGAATGCTCTCGAGGATCGAGATTGCATGCGCGAGGCCGGATTGATCCGGGCGCACGAGATCGATCTGCGAGGGGTCGCCGGTGACCACCATGCGCGAGCCCTCGCCCAGACGCGTGAGCACCATCTTCATCTGCAGCACCGTCGAGTTCTGCGCTTCGTCGACAATGACAAAGGCGTTCGAGAGCGTGCGCCCGCGCATGAAGGCCAGCGGCGCCACCTCGATCTGCCGTCGTTCGCGGCGCGCCTTGAGATCGTTCTCGTTCATCTGGCTGCGGAACGCATCCCAGATCGGCTGCAGATAGGGATCGACTTTCTCGGCAAGATCGCCCGGCAGGTACCCGAGCTTCTCGCCGGCCTCGACGGCCGGGCGCGTGACGATAATGCGGTCGACGCGTTCTTGCTTCAGCGCCTCAACCGCGGCAGCGACGGCCAGAAACGTTTTGCCGGTGCCGGCCGGGCCGACGCCGAAAATGAGATCGAGATTTTCATCACGCAGGGCTTCGACATAGTGCACTTGGCGCGGCGTCCGCAGTGTGAGGCCGCCAAGCTGGGGCAGCTTCATCGGACCTGGCGTTTCGGTGGCCCCTTCCGAGAACGAGATCGCGGCGAACACGTCCCCCTCCCGCACAGAATTCTTCCTCCGCGCCAAGTCCGCCAGCGCGTCAATAATGCGCTGCACGCGCTCCAGGTCTTTCTCGCCGCCGGGACGCGCGCGCACGGTCAGCCTGTCGCCCTGCGCATCGAGTGTGACGCGATAGGCAGGCGCGCCGCGGGGCGCGCTGGCATCGCGGAAGGCTTCCTGAATATGCGCCAGATGGCGGTGCAGCGGGCCGAATACGGCCTGGGCGACGCCCGCTTCCGTAAGCGTGATCACGCGCGTGAGGTCAGCTTGGTTCACGCAAGCTCCGGCGTCCGCTCCAGGCGCGCGCCTGTCAACGAGTTCTGCGAGGCAGAAAGGATGCGCACCGGCACGACGTCGCCGGGCTGTGCGCGTGTGTCGTCGAAATGCACAGCTTGGAGATATGGTGAGCGGCCGTGCTTCTGGCCAGCTCTGCGGCCATCGCCGGTGACCAGGATCGGCAGCACGCGATCCACTTGTGCGGTGTTGAAAGCGCGCTGCTGTTCCGAGAGCAACGCCTGCAGTCGCGCCAGCCGTTCTGCCTTCACGTCTTCAGCCACCTGCCCCATCATCGCCGCCGCCGGCGTACCTGGACGAGCTGAGTATTTGAACGAGAAAGCCGAAGCGAAGCCGACGTCGCGCACGAGCTGAAGCGTCGCCTCGAACTCCTTCTCCGTCTCGCCTGGGAAACCGACGATGAAGTCTGTTGAGAGCGCGATATCCGGCCGCGCGACGCGCAGGCGCTCGACGATGTCGCGGTAGAAAGCGCCGTCGTGCTTGCGGTTCATCGCTTTGAGGATGCGGTCCGAGCCTGACTGAACCGGGAGGTGCAGGTAAGGCATCAGCTTCGGCTCGTCGCCATGCAGCGCGATCAGCTCATCCGTCATTTCGATCGGATGCGAGGTGGTGTAGCGCAGGCGTTCTAGGCCCTCAATTTGCGCAAGGTCGCGCAGCAGCGCGGCGAAATTCGCGGCGCGGCTGGCGCCGTCGTCGCCGTGATAAGCGTTCACGTTCTGCCCGAGCAGCGTGATCTCACGCATGCCGCGCTCGGCCAGAGAGCGCGCTTCGGCGAGCACATCGGCGACAGGCCGTGAAAACTCCGCGCCGCGTGTGTAAGGCACGACGCAGAAGGTGCAGAATTTGTCGCAGCCTTCCTGGATCGACAGAAACGACGTTACCCCATCGGGCGCACGAGCCGGCAACGCGTCGAACTTTTCCTGCGCGGTGAAATCGGTGGCCAACCGCTCGCCGGTCTTGCGCGCCGCGCGCGCGATCAGCTCCGGCAGCCTGTGATAGGCCTGAGGTCCGACAACCAAATCTACCGCCGGCGCACGCGCTATGATCTCTTCGCCCTCCGCCTGCGCCACGCAGCCGGCGAT
>DASPMA010000411.1:0-3310 GCA_035627335.1 Binatia bacterium | reverse complement strand
TGGCTGGCCGATCGAATACTTGAACGCGCGTCCCGCAATCGTCGGCATTTTCGCGATCAGCCGGTGGCTGGCGATGGTGCGCTGTTTGGCGTCGCTGATGTCGGTCGAGTCATGATAGAACGCGGCCAGCGCGCCGACCGTGCCGACCATGATCGCCATCGGATGCGCATCGCGCCGGAAGCCTTCGAAAAACCGGTCGAACTGCGAGTGCAGCATCGTGTGATAGGTGATGTCGCGCTCGAACCGCTTGAACTCCGCCGCCGTCGGCAATTCGCCGTTCGCAAGCAGGTAGCAGACTTCCAGGAACGTCGATTGCTCGGCCAGCTGATCGATCGGATAGCCGCGATAGAGCAAAACCCCTTCGTCGCCGTCGATATAGGTGATCTGGCTCTCGCAGCTGGCGGTGGACGTGTAGCCCGGATCGTAAGTGAAAACGTGCCCATCCGTGTAGAGCTTTCGGATGTCGACCACGTCGGGGCCAACCGAGCCGCCATAGACCGGCAATTCGAGTTGGCGATTATTCACGGTGAGCGTGGCCGACGGCTTCTTGATGATTTTGCTTTCCATGCTCACGTCCTCAAATCTGATCCGCGATCCGCGCCAGCGCTTCCTCGCGTCCTAGCAATTCCAACGTCTGCCCGAGATCGGGCGAGGGCGATCCCCCTGTGAGCGCCGCGCGCAAGCCGGGGCCGATCTGGCCCAATCCAACGCCCTCATCGGTGGCGAAAGCCTTAAGCACGCTGGACAATTCCGCGTGCTCCCAAGCGGACGCGGCGAGCCGTTCGCGCAGGCGCGCGAGGCGCTGCCTAAACTCGTCCTTCATGTGGGATTTCGCCGCCGGGTCAAGAACCAGCGGTCGCACCGCCAGCAGGAATGCGGCTTGGTCTGCCAATTCCAGCAGCGTCTTTGCCCGCTTTTTCAGCACCGAAACGGATCGGCCCAGCACGACGCTTTGCGCTTCGCTCAATGGCGCGCCGGTCTTGGCTTCGAGGTGTGTGATCAAAAGCTCCGTCAGCCGATCGTCATCCGCCAGCGCCATGAAGTGCGCGTTGACCGAGTCGAGCTTCTTGAAGTCGAGCCGCGAAGGCGCCTTGCCGATTTGGCTGAGTTCAAACACCGGAACGGCTTCCTCCTTGGTCAGGATGTCGTCATGACCGGGGCTCCAACCGAGCCGCATCAAATAGGCATTCATCCCCTCCGGCAAATAGCCCATGTCGCGCCATTCGTGCACCGCCTGCGAGCCAACGCGCTTGCCAAGCTTCTTGCCGTCCTCGCCGTGAATAAGCGGCACATGCGCGAATTTCGGCGGCGTCCAGCCCATCGCCTGGAAGATCGGAATCTGCCGCGCGGCATTCGTCAGGTGATCATCACCGCGGATCACGTGCGTCACGCCCATGTCGTGATCGTCAACCACGACAGACAACATATAGGTGGGCGTGCCATCGGCGCGCAGCATCACCAAGTCGTCGATGTCGCGCGCCTTGATGCGCACTTCGCCCTGGATGAGGTCGTCGTTCACGACCTCGCCGTCATCCGGAGCTCGCAAACGCACCACGAACCGCGCATCGGGCGAAGGCGGCGCTTTGCCATCGCGATACGGGGATCGAATTGCGCGGCCTTCCGCATGCGCCGCGGCGCGAACCTGTTCGGCTTCCTCTGTCGTCATGTAGCACCGAAACGCCGTGCCGCGTGCGATCATCTCTTCGGCGGCGTCCCGGTGGCGCGCGGCGCGGGCAAATTGGTAGGTGATCTCGCCGTCGTGCGTCAGGTCGAGCCAGCTCAGCCCGTCCAGAATCGCCTCGATCGCTTCAGGCGTGGAGCGGGCGCGGTCGGTGTCCTCAATCCGCAGCAAGTACCTGCCGCCCATGCGCCGGGCGAACAGCCAGTTGAAAAGCGCCGTGCGCGCGCCCCCGATATGGAGGTAGCCTGTCGGCGATGGGGCAAAGCGCGTGACGACGCTCATAGCGGGAGAGGGCGGACTAGGTTCAAGGCGTGCGCCTGTTAGCACGCGCAGCATGCCTTCTCCTAGCCGCATGCTGGGAGATGTCGTCGCGCTCCAGCGCGACCGCTGGATCCTGTGGCTTCCGGTCGGAATGATCGCCGGCGCTGCGCTCTGGCTGGCCGCGCCGACAGACCCGCCGTGGTGGCTGGGACTGGCGCTGCTCGTCGTCGGAACTGCAGCCGCATTCGTCATGGAGATGTGGCCGGGCCAACGGCCCGACGGCGCCTGGGTTGTGCTTCGCCACGCCCTTGGCGGCGTATTCGCGCTTGTTGCCGCCGCCGGCGCTGGCCTCGGCGCGGCGCACATGCGCGCCGCGACGGTAGCGCAGCCGCCCTATACGGCGAGAGAGGAAGCCGTGCGCCTGGAGGGATGGGTTGTCGCAAACGATGCGAGCGACAATGGCCCGCGCCTGCGGCTGCTCGTGCGCAACATCGAGGGCCTCGAGGCGCCGCCGCGCTACGTGCGCGTCTCCGTGAGCGAAGCGGGACTGCTTACAGCAGGGCGCGCCGCGACATGTCGCGCCGTGCTCGGTCCGCCGTCCGGGCCCATGGCGCCGGGCGGCTACGACTTCGCGCGCCGCGCCTATTTCGAACGCCTCGGGGCCACCGGCTTCGCTTTCGGACGGTGCCGGCCCGCTGCGTTCGATCCCCCGCCCTCATGGCTGGACCGCCAGCGCCTGACGCTCGCGGCCATGCGCGCCGATCTATCGGCGGCGATCCAAGCAGCGGCCCCCGGCCGTGGCGGCGCGATCGCGGCAGCGCTCGTCACCGGCGACCGCTCATCCATAGACACGGCGACGAACGAGTCGTTACGCGATTCCGGCCTCGGACACTTGCTGTCGGTGTCGGGCATCCACATGGGCGTTGTCGGCGGCCTCGTCTTCGCAGCCGTGCTCTGGACGCTTTCACTCATCGCGCCGATCGCGCTGCGTTTCCCCGTGAAGAAGATAGCAGCCGTCGCGGCGCTGCTTGTACTCGCGGCTTATCTGATCGTTTCCGGGTCCAGCGTGCCGGCGCTGCGCTCGTTCGTGATGGCGTGCGTCGCCTTCGGCGCGATCCTGATCGACCGGCCGGCCATCTCCATGCGCGGCCTGGCGCTCGCGGCGTTCGTGGTTGTGCTGATCTTCCCGGAATCGGTGCTGGAGCCGGGATTCCAGATGTCGTTCGCGGCGACCATGGCGCTCGTCGCATTGTTCGAAATGTTGAAACGTGCTCCCCACGAACCGGCGCTGCCGACGCCGGGGCCGCTGATCGGCGCGCTCAACGCCAGCGCGCGCGGCATAGGCGGGGTGCTGCTGATCTCGTTCGT
>DASPMA010000410.1:0-3857 GCA_035627335.1 Binatia bacterium | reverse complement strand
AAGAGGAACTCGCCGCGCGCGGCATCGTGGCGCCGTCGGGGCCCTCGGTCGTCAGTTCGCCGGGGTCGCGGAGCTATCCGAACGAGGTCGGGCCGGAGCTGCGCCAAGCCGGCTCCAATGCTGAAGCCGATCAATCGAACTTCGATCCGCGCGAGATCCTGGACGACATCTTCGCGCCGGCGCCGCCGCTGCGCACCTTGGTGCTGCACGCGCGCAACGACGCCGACGGCGAAACGGCGCAGCGTATCGGCGCTGAGCTTGGCGGCGCAGAGTTGCGGGTGATCGTCAATGTCATGGCGCCGCGCGAGCCGCAGCAATCAGGCTACGTCTATTATGACGGTCGCCAAAGCCGCCCGGCGGCCGCTTTGGTGGCGCGCTTCAACGATGCGGCACGGCGCGCGGAAATTGCACAATGGTCGGCCCAGCCGCGCGCCTTGGCGCTGCCGGCCGAAGGCGAGTTCACGGCAGATCGGGTCGACATCGTGTTGCCCCCGCTCCCCGCGCCTGAGCGTACAGCGGAGCCCGCGCCCTGACGGGAAAGGCCGCCTTGCTTCCGCCCCCGAAGGCGGCGACAAGCCGGATCAATGATTGCCGTCGCCCCACACCTGGATGTCGACTGGGAGCCGAAGCGGGCGCTGACGCTCAAGAAGGCGCGCCGCCGCTCCCGAGCCATCGCGCTGCTGCGCCGGATTTTTGTCGCGGGCGCGGGCGCCTCGTTTGCGGCGGTGTTCGTATTCATGGGGCTGAACGCCATCGAAGGCGGCATGAACGCCCAGGCCTACGGCGCCTCCGAGCCGCTGCGCATGATCAACCCACGCTTCATCGGCCGCAGCGAGCGTGGCGGCCCGTACCAGCTTTCGGCGGAAATGGCCGAGCGGCCGCGCGGCGAGAACCAGCCAATCGAGCTGATCGCCCCCGTCTACCGTACCGAAGCCGGCACGATCATGCTGGCGCCGCGCGGCATTTATGACGAGGAGGCCCAGACCGTCGTATTTGATGGCGAGGTGCTGTTCGCGGACCGGGGCGGCAACCGGTTCACGACCCCGAATATGATTGTGGACCTGGAACAAGGCACGCTGACCGGCCGCGGCGGCGTCACCGGCGCCGGGCCCCTTGGCGTGCTCCAGGCCGAAAGTTATGAATTACGCGATAGCGACCGGGCCCTGGTGCTGCGGGGCGGCGTCCGCGGCCAGATTCCGGACCGCGATCAACAGAATGGGGAGCCGTCGCAATGAAGTCCGCAGCCTTTTTGATCGCCGCCACGGCTTTCCTTGCCGGAGCATTGGCTGCGCCGGCCGCGCACGCCCAGCTCTCCGAGAGCGGCGGCCCGGTTTCCTATTCCGCGGACAACCTCGAATATTTCGATGGTGAGCGGCGTTTGCTGCTCACGGGCGACGTTGACATCGTCCAGAACGACGCGCGGCTGCGGGCCGACCGCATCACGCTTTACTTCAGCCAGTCGACGGGCGGCCAGGAAGGCCAGGGCCTGGCTTCGGGCGATATCGAACGCATGATCGCGGAGGGCGAAGTCTATTACGTGCGGCCGACGCAATCGGCGCGCGGCAACCGCGCGGTCTATGAGATCGCCAACGACAGCGTCACCTTCAGCGGCAATGTCGTGGTGGCGTCGGATGAAAACGTCATTCGCGGCGAGACGCTGGTGCTGAACATCACCAACCGGCGCACCGTGATCCGGCCGACGCAGGGCGGGCGCGTGCGGGGCGTGTTCGTGCCCGGCGACAACAATAGACAGCAAAATTCGGGCCAAAGATCGCAGTGAAGCCCGAAGGTTCACGAAATCTTAGTCGCGGCAGGTGGATATGAGCCCTGAGGGCGCTGCAAGCCGTTCGGCCAAGGCCCAGACCGCGCAAGGCGGCTTGGGTGCTGTCTCGATCGGGAAATCCTATCGCGGCCGCCGCGTGGTGAAGGACGTTTCGCTCTTCCTCAATCGCGGCGAAGTCGTCGGTCTGTTGGGCCCCAACGGAGCAGGCAAAACCACCTGCTTCTACATGATCACGGGGCTCGTGCGCGTGGACCAAGGGCAAATCTTGTTGGACGGCCAAGACGTCACAACGCTGCCCATGTATCAGCGCGCAAGGCTTGGCGTGGGATATCTCCCGCAAGAGCCGTCGATCTTCCGTGGTTTGACCGTCGAACAGAACGTGATGTCGATCGTCGAGCTGACGGAGCGTACGCGCTCCAAGCGGCAAGAGACGGTCGATGGGCTGCTCGCCGAACTGCGCGTCGATCACCTGAAGGATGCGCCTGCCTCCGCCCTCTCGGGCGGCGAACGGCGCCGGGTCGAAATCGCGCGGGCTTTGGCGACGCGTCCCTCGTTCATGCTGCTCGACGAGCCTTTCGCCGGCATCGACCCGCTCGCCATCAACGACATCCGAGAGCTGATCCTGTTCCTGAAGAACCGCGGCCTCGGCATTCTGATCACCGACCACAATGTGCGCGAAACGCTGCAGATCGTGGATCGGGCCTCGATCATGTTCGACGGTGAAGTGATGTTCGAAGGCTCGCCATCCGAAGTGATGGCGTCCGACGTCGTGCGCGAAAGGTATCTCGGCAAAGATTACCACTAGAGCGGGGCCGCCGATGGCGATGACCCCCCGCCTAGAGCTGCGCCAGGGCCAGGCCCTGGTGATGACGCCGCAGCTGCAGCAAGCGATCAAGCTGCTGCAACTCTCCAACATCGAGCTGACCGAGTTCGTCGAGGCAGAACTCGAACGCAATCCGCTGCTCGAGCGGGAAGAGAGTTCCGCGGAAGCCAAAACGGAAAAGCCAGCGGATGCGCAGGCGCTGGATTTTGACGCCGCGACACAGAGCGAACCGGCGCTGGATGTCGCGGTCGCCGACATGGCGCCGGACTTGAGCCAGAACGATCTTGCCGAAGCCGGCGCCGCGCCGCTGACGGATTGGTCGAAAGCCTCGTCCGGCAAAAGCTTCGACGATCTGCCTGGCCTTGAAGAGACGCTGGCGAGCGACAAGACGTTGGCCGAGCATCTCGACGAACAATTGACGCAAGCCGGTCTCTCGCCGATCGAGCGGATGATCGGCGGTGTGCTGATCGATGCGGTGGACGATTGGGGCTATATGCGCGCCGATCTTCTCGAAATCGCCGGCCGCATTGGCGCGCCCTACCCGACCGTGCTGCGCGTGCTGGAAATCATGCAGGGCTTCGAGCCCACCGGCGTGATGGCGCGCGACATTCCGGAATGCCTGGCGCTGCAGCTGAAGGAGCGCGGCCGCTTCGATCCGGCGATGGAAAAGCTGCTGGCGAACTTGGACATGCTGGCAAAGGGCCATGTCGATCGGCTGATGACGGTGTGCGGGGTCGATCGCGACGACCTGCAGGAAATGATCGCCGAAGTGCGCGCGCTGACGCCGAAGCCGGGCGCGGGATTTGGCGGCGGCGCGGTGCAGTCGGTCGCGCCGGACGTGTACGTGAAGCAGGCGCCGGACGGGACCTGGCTGGTGGAACTCAACACCGACACCATGCCGCGCGTGCTGATGAACCAGCGTTATTACGCGACGGTGTGCAAGACGGCGAAGCGCCAGGAAGACAAACTCTTTCTCACCGAGTGCGCGCAGAATGCCTCGTGGCTGGTGAAAAGCTTGGACCAGCGCGCGCGGACAATTCTGAAAGTGTCGCGCGAGATCGTGCGCCAGCAGGACGGGTTCTTCGCGCACGGCGTGTCGCAGCTGCGGCCGCTGAATTTGAAGACGGTGGCGGCGGCGATCGAAATGCATGAATCGACCGTGAGCCGCGTCACGTCGAACAAGTACCTCTCCTGCGCGCGCGGCGTGTTCGAGCTGAAATACTTCTTCACCGCCTCGATCAACGCCGCCGA